>NZ_JBNNUX010000004.1:0-224428 GCF_050280145.1 Lysinibacillus sp. NPDC093688 | reverse complement strand
AAATAATGACGCTACATATCGATTACCAACTGAGACCTTTCCAAATTGGAAGGAAACAAAACAAGAATACTTTTCTGTTCATCGTGAACTTGAAACAATACTAGCAAAATCAGAACTAGAAGATTTGTATAGACCGATTCCCGATGACAATCCATTAGTGCTTGAACTGAAGAGTTTAGCAATGCACAACGCATATCATATTGGGCAAATTGTATTCCTCAGTAAAATGCAAGGAGCCTGGGCAGGGAAACGCAGCTTTTAAAAAAGCTTCATTAGCTTACAGTTATTCCATTAACGGGCGCGATTGTGGAAGAAGCGTCGCTGTTCTTATTAAACTCCCATGAAAGAACGTAAAAATCTTTCATTTTCTGTGGTGTAGTGTTGATTTTGCGCTACATGGATGGCTAACGGGTGCTTTCCTTGAAGAAAAAAGAGTTGTTTTAGACAGCTCTTTTTTCTTATTGTACTAACGAGGCAGGATAGTTTAACGAAAATTGGTAATATGCGGTAACTTTGTTAAGGGGGGGTTTTTAATTGTTAATGTTTTTGCAAATTATTTTATCAATAACAGTTATTTCACTTGCAGGATATGGATTGATTACTGAAGATTTTAAGTTTCAACCATATATGATGTTGTTTTTAGGATTAATGATGTTGGTAATGGGATTAAGAGAATTTCAAAAGGGACAAAAAGGTTACGGCTGGCTAAGTATAGTTGTATTTATATTTATTTTATTTGTATCAATCAAAAGTTTCTTATTAAAATAACGGGGACTTGAGTTGAACAATTGGGTTGCTTCAGCAGCCTCATTTCTTATTCGACTAACGGAGTAGTTTAGTGAAAGAATAGATTGGAGGAAGAGCAATGACAAAAAATAAATTAAAAGGTTTAGTTTCTTTAGGTTCTGTAATAACTGCAATTGGTTTTATATTGCTATTTTTCAGTGATGATATTGGATTATCACTTGCTGAATATCGGATAGTTACACAATGTGGGATGGACACTTCGCAATACCTAATTGTAATTGAAGGTTATACAAATAATTTCTTAGCTGCAGGAAGTATCCTTTTTGGGATTGGTATCTCCACCATCATTTTTGCTTATTACAAGATACTTAATATTAACGAATAGAAGTAATAAATATTGTTTTTCTTATTCAACTAACGGAGCAGGTTAGTTCAATAAGAAATTTCAAAGTAATAGGTGAATTAATACTAAAATAAGGTAAA
Source organism: Lysinibacillus sp. NPDC093688 (assembly GCF_050280145.1). Classification (NCBI taxonomy): domain Bacteria; kingdom Bacillati; phylum Bacillota; class Bacilli; order Caryophanales; family Bacillaceae; genus Lysinibacillus; species Lysinibacillus sp. NPDC093688. The sequence continues at coordinate 223,198 of NZ_JBNNUX010000004.1, read as the reverse complement.
ATAATTAGTTGAATAGTCTGTTTTGCCATGTAGAACGGAGATCCATCTGAATCCCCGCAAATCAAATTTTCTGTGAAAAGTGTGAAGTAAAAATGTTCCCTGAGGGCTATTGTTTGCCTGTTACCACATTTGAAGTGGAGACGGACAAGTGCGGGTGCTTTCCCCTCATTTTTTTTAATTAGGAATAGTATACTTTTTCTACTTTATATAATGTATGCTCGATAGTCGAGCAGAGAACGGCATCCACTTTGTAAAATTTAACTCGAAAGTATAAACTTTTCAAAAAGTTCTTTATATTATTTTTTTGCTTAAAGGCAGGGAGAAATTCTGAATTTTTCTCCACATCACCAAAACTTTGAATCCATTGCTCTACATAAGTCTGACTAAGTATTTTTCTATTTAAAACACTAATTATGGATTTTACCATTCTCTCATCTTCCCCATCGGAGTAAATTCGATCTGTTATGGTCACCTTTTCGTAAACCAAATCGAGGATAGTTAAGAGGTCATTTTTATCCAGTTCGGAACATTGAGCCAAATCTTCTAAAGCATCTGCTGCATGGGCTATAGCATGAGCCCAGCCTTTTTCTTCGTCATACCCACGGTAATCTCGCTCTTTTTGTACATTGTAAAATACTTTCTCTTTTATCTGATGAATTTGCTCTCTTGAGAGAAATGGTGATTCTCTATGCCTCTTGAAGAGGAGCGGTATGACTAGCATGGAGAAAGATCGAGTGAAGACAGAGTCTGTATTTGTTTCACCAAGCTTAGAAAGCAAATGGTTTTTATCCAAAACAACCGGTAGAAGTTGTTCTAGTTCGTTTGCTGTTAGAGAATTATCAGGAATCCAATGTGATAAGGTTGTATAAATTAGCTCATCACGTAGTTGGGCATCCAAAGAACCGATGTTATTTATCATTTCTAGTATCAACTGGAATGTATCGGGGGGTGCTTGGTACCCATTTTCTTTTATTAATATCAACTTTTCTTTTAAATTCATTTTACACCCTCCTACTAGAAATTTTCTGAACTAACTTTTTCAAGGGTTTCTACTGACTATACGGCTTCTTCCGTACCCTTCTTCCCTTACTATAAGGTACAGATAGGATCAGAGACAATCCGCAATAGCAGAAAGGAATAAATTATTTCCAAGCTGTTTATTTCCTGATAAAATCCATAAAATTCCGCCCCCTTCGATTGTATTTTATACGAAAACTTGCTATCTAAAAAACTTCCCCACCCGATTTTAGGATAAAGAACCATATAATAATTTTCATAATTTTCCTTGTAAGTTAATGGTTATTGAGTTACCATTTGTATATTAAATTAAATTAATCCAAAGCGCAATAACTAATGGAATTTAAATTTTGGGCGTGAAGAACATCTACTGAAGCAATAATTACAACGTGCTTTGCAATGTGTATCAATGAATTGTGCGATCTCTTCTACACCTGCTTCTTTGACTGATTCAGAAGTAGGGTAAGCTTGTAAAGTTTTTATGGAAATCTCAGCGTATAGATCGCCAAAAACTCCTTTGTACTCAGGGAATATTTGATCTAATATGGCTTGAAATTGAAGCTTTGTTTGAATCATAATTCCCGTCATATTTTCGTGTTGCCTTGTTAGATTCCGAAGGTTTAATAACTGTACACCCCGCTTTTTCTGAGGCGCTAAATCCTCTTTGTAATACAGTTCGCCTAAGTGATAAGCATCAATGGCATCTGTTTTGGTTTTGCGCAAGCTAGAACTTTTTGCTCGGTAAGAAACCAGTGGGTTTACGATAATGACAATGTATTCTCTTGCTTCTAAAAACTGTACAACTGGGGCATGATAGTGACCCGTTGATTCCAAAACAATAGGTGGCTTCATCCCTGTTTGACGCTCTAAATCTAATAAATAAGAGTGTAACTCTTCCAATCCATCCACCGTATGATCAACTTTCACGCTGCTTTTATAGGGCATTTTTTTATCCAAGAACATTTGAACCTGACTTTCACCTTTTGCGACATCCAGACCAACTACTGGATTCATAGTTTATCTCCTCCTAAGTGTATTGACCGGTAACCTCTATCTAGCTTGTTATTCATATCTTCACTTGTTATACGAGATCGTATTGTCCCAACCAGCCTAATCATGTGTTAACAAGTAGAGTGCGAACAGTTTAGTTGTCGGGATCTAGTCCCACGGGTGCTTCCGTTCGACCCCGGCTACTATCAATCTATAAATTGAATAAAAAATAGTCAACCAGATTATTACTCCGGTTGACCTTTTAATACGAACGGGTGCTTAAGTTAAAGAAGATAGCCAAACGAGAAGCAAAAATCTTTGAGAAAACAACCTTTAAAAAAGACAGACAGAATGAAATCCTTTGATCGATTGAAGAATTCACTTCTCAATAAATTCAAGGGATTCTTTCTGTCTAATTTCTTATCACGTATTTTCCTCATTGGAATCTATATCAATTTTTATAGTCTTAAGTTTTTCTTTAGTGACTTTCCCATCGTTATCCATTGTACGAATTATTGGCGTAATGAATATTGCGGAAGCATTAGTATTAAAGTTACTTATTATTGCTTGACCATTTGAGTAATCATCGGTTACTTTTCCTAAACCAAAGAGCCGTAAAACATAAAAAGTATGGCTACGAAAATACTAGGCACTAAAATGAGTTTGATATTAAAAGAATACCTTAATAGATTTAGTAGAAGGGATAGTTGCAAATGGATATTAGGAAAATGCGATATTTCATAATGGTGGCAGAAGAATTGAATTTTAGTCGTGCAGCAGAACGTCTTAGGATGGCGCAACCTCCTTTAAGCCAAGAAATTCGTAAATTAGAAGAAGAATTGGGCGTTCAACTTTTTCATAGAACGAAAAGAATGGTTGAACTTACGGATGCTGGGAAGATATTTTTAGAAGGATCTCAACAAACACTGCTTCAATTAGAAAGAACCATAAAAGAAACACAACTTGCGGCTGAAGGGAAAATAGGGAGCTTAATAATTGGTTTTGTCGATTCCACAGAAATTGTTATAGAAGTTCTTAATAAATTTCGAGAACGCTTTCCTAAAATCCATCTTATATTACGTGAAATGACAACAGAGCAGCAATTAAAAGCACTTTATGAGAAACAAATTCATATTGGATTTATTCGTTCTAAACAGAACAACGGGATACTTTCTTCTGAAGTTTGTTCGGAAGAATCTTTAAGATTGGTTTTACATCAAGATCACCCTTTCGCCTCATTGCCCGAAATACCACTCCGATTGTTAATTGATGAACCATTTATTTTGTTTCCGCGTCATATGGGTCCAAATTTTTATGATGTAATTATTAGCTACTTTTGGGATCATGGTGTAAGTTTAAATGTTGTTCAAGAAGCTATTCAAATGCAAACGATTGTTAATTTAGTGGCAACCGGAATGGGAGTTTCTGTCGTTCCATCGTCGGTGGAAAGTTATAAACATCCTGGGGTTATCTATAAAAAAATCCAAGAGACTACACCAAAAGTAAATTTATATGTTGGTTGGAGAGAAGATGAAAAATCTGCAGTAGTAAATCATTTCTTAACAGTTGTTAGAGAGATGTATTCGATTTTTCAACTTAATCACCAAAAATAAAAGCCCATCCTAATGGGATGGGAAATTAAAAATTAGAAAGGAAGAAGTCTAATTTAATTTGAATTTTAAAGGAAGACTTCAAAGATATATATATTTCTTGTAAAGTCACGTGCAAACTTAACCTGTTTTACTCGGGTCGTACTCAACGAAACCTTCTAATACTTTGTCAATCTGATTCATTATTTCAATGTCTAGTTTGACACCAGAAGCGAGCGCATTCTCTCTTACCTGTTCTGGGCTCGAGGCACCGATAATTGCTGAGGAAACGTTCTGGTTTTGTAGTACCCAAGCTACTGCGAGTTGAGCGAGGGTCAGATCAATCTCTTGTGCGATGGGTTTAAGCTTCTGAATAGCAGTGAGCACATTGTCGTTCATCCAACGTTGTGCAAGTTTATTAAAGAATGGTTTGCCAGCCGAAGAATTAGCACGCGACTGGATTGGTACTGGTTTTTGGGGTAGATATTTCCCTGTGAGAACACCTTGTGCCACAGGCGACCATACTACTTGCCCAAGTCCCTCACGTTGACAGGTTGGTATAACATCACTTTCGATAACTCTCCACAACATTGAATACTGGGGTTGGCTTGCGATGAACGGAATATTCAATTCCCTTGAAAGTGCTGCACCACGGGTGATTTGTTCTGCTGTCCACTCACTTACACCGATATAAAGCACCTTACCTTGTCTTACAAGATCTGCGAAAGCTAACATCGTTTCTTCAAGAGGCGTAGTTGGGTCAAATCTGTGTGCATAATAGACATCTATATAGTCTGTCTGTAACCGACGCAAAGATGCATTACAATTTTCTAGAATATGTTTTCGTGATAAACCCTTATCATTTTGCCCATTCCCAGTCGGATGGCACACCTTTGTACATAGTTCAATGCTCTCCCGGCGAATACCTTGTAAAGACCTGCCGAGTACTTCTTCAGCTTTAGTTTCAGAATAAACATCAGCAGTATCGAATGTTGTTATACCGACATCTAGTGCTGCTTTAACACACTCTTTTGCAGTATCCTCATCTACTTTACCCCCATGATTTATCCAGTTTCCGTATGCAATCTTGCTTATTGTTAATCCGCTATTGCCAAGTTTACTAAACTCCATTCCAGTCCCTCCTTTTAAAAGTGCTATCTTCATTATAAAAACCAGATTTCAATATGGATAATATATTATTACGAATGAATTAATATAAAATTTATATAAAACTGCTAAAGAGGTTCGTTGCTGTCGTTGCGCTCCGCTCCCTTTCGTCGCAGAAAAATGAGCTCCCCACAAGGTTCAGTACGGTCAGATAGCGTGCATGAAGGTAGATATCGATATTTTTCGAAAGTTGGGTGATAAATCAAAAAAGTTGGGCGATAAATCGATAAAGAGGGTCGATAAACAATCAAAAGTTCTCGATAAAGCTCAAAACTGTTTCGATAAATCTCTCATTCCCAAAAAAAGCCCCACTTGACGATAGAAGGGCAGCTCCATGTAAATATTTTGCGGCCGCCACTACGCTACCGCTCCATTTTCGCAGCAGAAAAAGTAGCTTTTCATAAGGTTCAGTACGGTCAGATAGCGTGCATGAAGGTAGATATCGATATTTTTCGAAAGTTGGGTGATAAATTAAAAAAAGTTGGGTGATAAATCGATAAAGTGGGTCGATAAACAATCACATCCCCAAAAAAAGCCCCACTTGACGATAGAAGGGCAGCTCCATGTAAATATTTTGCGGCCGCCACTACGCTACCGCTCCATTTTCGCAGCAGAAAAAGTAGCTCCCCACAAGGTTCAGTACGGTCAGATAGCATGCATGAAGGTAGATATCGATATTTTTCGAAAGTTGGGTGATAAATCAAAAAAGTGGGTCGATAAACAATCAAAAGTTCTCGATAAAGATCAAAACTGTTTCGATAAATCTCTCATCCCCAAAAAAAGCCCCACTTGACGATAAAAGGGCAGCTCATTAAAAGGTTTTGCAGCTGCCACTACGCTACCGCTCCATTTTCGCGACAGAGATAGTTGGCTAATTAAACTGAGCCAACTATCTTGTAACTAATTTGTAACTGAAGTTTTATATAGTGTTTACATAGCAACGAAAGCGCTTTCTTTTAGTTCATTATGAAAGGGGATATGGGATGAAGAAGCATTGGTTAGTTGTGCTTTTATTGATGCTGATGATGTTGATGTATGCTTGTAATTCAGAGGGATCGAAGGATAGTTCAACAGGCGGTAAAGCTTCAGAGGATGATACAAAGGGGACGACTGAGGAAGGGGGCACAATAAAAATCGGTGTGCTTGCGTCATTGACGGGTGCTCTTGAATCGTATGGGAAACAAACACAGCGTGGCTTTGATTTAGGAATTGAATATGCGACTGGCGGCACGATGGAGGTTAACGGTAAGAAAATAGAAATTGTCTATGAAGATACAGAAACAAAGCCTGAGGTAGCGGTCCAAAAAGCGACAAAGCTCTTAGAAGATGACAAGGTTGATTTTTTAGTAGGTTCCTCTAGCTCAGGTGATACGCTTGCTGTTTTACCACTTGCGGAAGAGTACCAAAAGATTATGGTGGTGGAGCCTGCGGTAGCGGATAGTATTACGGGCTCAGAATTTAATAAATATATTTTCCGTACAGGTCGAAATTCTTCTCAGGATGCTTATGCAGCAGCGGCAGCAATCGCGGGAAAAGGTGTTAAAATCGCAACGTTCGCGCCGGATTATTCTTTTGGTTTGGACGGGGTAAAAGCCTTTAAGACAGCTGCGGAAAAGCTAGGCGCAGAAATTGTTTTAGAGGAATATGCAGATCCGGCAGCAACTGATTTTACATCCAATTTGCAAAAAGTAATTGATGCAAAACCAGATTATTTATTTGTTGTATGGGCTGGTGCAAACTCACCGTGGAATCAAATTGCCGATTTAAAAATTCAAGAAAAGGGCATTAAAATTTCAACAGGTGCACCAGATATTATTGCATTAAAATTTATGAATCCATTAATTGGTATGGAAGGGTTCTCTGTTTATTATAATACGTTACCACAAAATGATGTAAATAAATGGTTAGTTGAGGAACATAAAAAACGCTTTAATGAAGTTCCAGATTTATTTACGCCAGGAGGCATGTCTGCAGCCATTTCAATTGTAGATGCTCTTAAAAAATCAAATGGCGATACAGATTCAGAAAAACTGATCGGCATTATGGAAGGGATGTCATTTGAAACACCAAAAGGAACGATGACTTTCCGAAAAGAAGACCATCAAGCATTACAGTCGATGTATTCGATCCGTTTAGAAAAACATGAAGGTGTAGATTATCCGGTACCGGTGCTAGTTCGTGAGCTTAGCCCTGAAGAAACGGCCCCTCCGGTCATGAATTAGTGAAATTGGAGACAGATAGCTTTATTATTCTGTCTCTCTTCACCCACTTTCATATGAGAATGGGTGAAGAGAGATAGAAGTACTAGAAAGGAGAATACGATGGAACCCATTTTACGAACAGAAAACTTAACCATTCGTTTTGGCGGACACACAGCTGTCGACCATGTGAATTTTAATATGCCAGAAAAGCATTTGAAGTCAATTATTGGACCAAATGGAGCTGGAAAAACAACCTTCTTTAATTTGATTAGTGGAGAGTTAAAGCCGACTGCCGGGGATATCTATTTTAAGGGGCAATCACTCGCGCAAAAATCAGCAATCGAAAGAACACGCATGGGGCTAGGGCGATCTTTTCAAATTACGAATGTTTTCCCGAACTTGACAGTTTTAGAAAATGTCCGTTTGGCTGTGCAATCCAAGGAGAAAATTCGTTACCAATTATTTCGCCATTATAAAAGCTATAAGGCGATTACAGAAAAAGCGGAGGAACTATTAACACTTGTTTTGCTTGACAATAAAAGAGATGCGCTCACGACAATGCTATCTCATGGGGAAAAGAGAAAGCTTGAGATTGCGATGCTGTTAGCCCTTGATACGGAAATCCTTTTACTGGATGAACCAACGGCAGGCATGTCATTAGAGGAGGTGCCAACGATTTTAGAAGTGATTCGTACCATTAAAAATCAGGGTGATAAAACCATTCTCCTCATTGAGCACAAAATGGATATGATTCTAGATTTGTCGGACTCGATTATGGTGCTATTTAATGGGCAGCTTCTTGCAGATGGAACACCAGAGGACATCATGAAAAACGAAACCGTACAAAATGCATATTTAGGAGGTCTGTACGATGAACACCTTACTGAAATTAAATGATGTCCATACCTATATCGGGCAATACCATATTTTGCAGGGAGTTAATTTTGAGGCATTGGAAGGGCAGGTAAGTGTACTGCTTGGCAGAAATGGGGCAGGTAAAACGACTACTTTAAAAACGATTATGGGGTTAACGCCTGCTTCAAAGGGAGAGGTAGAATTTCGCTCACATTCTATTAAGAAAAACCCGACCTATAAAGTAGCGAAATTAGGAATCGGCTATGTTCCTGAAAACCAAGGGATTTTTGCAGATTTAACGGTAGAGGAAAATATGAAAGTGGCTATGCGTAAAGAAGATACAGCTACTTTAGAACGACAAGATTATGTGCTAGAGCTGTTTCCTGATTTAAAGAAATTTTGGAAGAAGGCTGGTGGACATCTTTCGGGTGGTCAAAAACAAATGCTGTCCATGGCACGGGCATTTATCAATGATAGTAAGTTGATATTGATTGATGAGCCTTCGAAAGGACTGGCGCCCATAGTGATAGAGAAAGTGATGGAGGCCATCGTTGAAATGAAAAAGCAAACGTCCATCGTTCTTGTAGAGCAAAACTTTATGATGGCGAGCCGAATTGGCGATACGTATACATTGATTGATGATGGCAGAACAGTTCACTCGGGCAAAATGCAAGATCTTATCCATCATGAAGAACTAAAAAGAAAATATCTTGGAATCGGATAAAGGTGGTGTGTTTTATTGGAACTATTCGTCAATTTAGTCATTAATGGCCTTGCAACCGGCATGTTAATTTTCTTACTGGCGGCTGGTCTGACGTTAATTTTTGGATTAATGGATGTTTTGAACTTTGCGCATGGTGGTTTATTTGTTTGGGGGGCTTATGCTGGGATCTTTACGTATATGTTCACAGAGAGCTTTCTCATTGGAATTGTAGGTGCCATCGTAACGGGAGCTTTATTGGGACTCATTACTGAAAAATTAATTATAACACCTGTGTACGGCAATCATATCCAGCAAATTTTAATTACATTAGGGTTGATGCTCGTCCTGCAGGAAATGATTAAAGTTGTTTTTGGCCCTAATGGTGTAGCAGTGAAAACGCCGAGTTACTTATCAGGTAGCTGGGAAGTTGGAGACGTTATTATCATAAAATATCGATTATTTATTATTATTGTAGGGTTTATCATTTTCGGTATTTTCCAATACATGCTAAAGAAAACGAAGATTGGGCTCATCGTTCGGGCTGGTGTACAGGATAAAGAAATGGCACAAGCACTTGGTATTCATATAAAGCGAGTATTTTTATATGTTTTTATGGTTGGTGCGGCACTAGCAGCACTTAGTGGTATGTTAATGGCTCCGTATTCAGGTGTCATCTATGCGGAAATGGGCATGGAGTATGCGATTTTAGGCTTTATCGTTGTCGTAATCGGAGGAATGGGTAGTTTTTCAGGCTCGCTATTGGCAGCTATATTAGTAGGTTTAGCAGGCAGCTTTATGGCTTATTATGTGCCAGTGTTATCGCTTGCGGTCAATATGATTTTAATGGCCATTGTTTTAATTTTCCGTCCACAAGGTTTATTCGCTATGAGAAAGGAGAGATCAACATGAAAATGAAGCTTTCATTGCAGCATCTATGTTTTTTCCTCATGTTAGCTATTTTAGTGCTTCTCCCTTTCGTCAATGATTCAAGGACGCTCATTATTTTATTAACGCAAATCTTTATTTTCGGTATTTTAGCGATGAGCTATGACATTCTCCTTGGTTATACAGGTATTGTGTCGTTCGGGCATGCGATGTTTTTTGGTTTAGGTGCTTACACAACGGCTGTCATGCTGAAACAAATGGAGCCAACGCTTTCGACATTTTTTTTATCAAGCGTAGTCGGCATGTTGCTAGCAGGGTTCATTAGCTTTTTAGTAGGATTACTGACACTTCGATTAAAAAGTCATTTCTTTGCGATGCTGACATTAGCTTTTTCAGGACTATTTTTAGTGGTGGCAGAAAAATGGCGTTCTGTTACATACGGAAATGATGGCTTTACATTTAGAGCACCCGAAATATTTAGAGATCGAATGACGTTTTATTTCTTCGTGCTAGCATGCTTAGTCATTATTTTTATTGCGCTATATCGCTTCGTGAACTCGCCAACTGGTCGAATTTTAATTGCTGTTCGGGAAAATGAACAACGAACAAAATCATTAGGCTACAACACTTTGTACTATAAAGTGATTGCTTCAATTGTCGCAGGTACCGTTGCAAGCTTAGCAGGCTCCTTATATGCTATCTCACTCCGATTTGTTAATACGAGTGTGATGACAATGGACATTACGTTAGATGCATTATTAATGACGATTATTGGCGGTGTTGGCACATTAGTTGGACCATTATTAGGTTCGGCTGTTATCGAATATGCACAGCATGCACTTTCAGGGTTAGCTCGCGATTATCCGATATTTGAACGTTGGATTATTTTCTTTGGGATTCTTTATATTTTAGCTGTTATCTTTTTCCCAAAAGGAATTATTGGATCACTGCGCATAATGTTTTGGAAATGGCGATTAAAGCGCAAGGGAAAAGATCAATCATCGGTTGCCATGTCGCAGGAAAAGGGGCGATTTGAATGACTGTAGGCATTGTAAGTACAGGAATCTATATTCCGCAAACGAAAATGACATCTAAAGAAATTGCGGCGCTTTCTACTATTCCAGAGGATATTATTCGGCAAAAAATGGGTATTTATGAAAAGCCTATTCCTGGTGAGCACGATCATACGGTTCAAATGGGGATATGGGCCGCACAGGACGCTATACGCAAGGCTAATATCAACCCGAAAGACATTGATGTTGTGATTTATATGGGAGAGGAGCATAAGGAGTATCCCTTGTGGACTGCTTCTATAAAAATGCAGGAGGAGGTAGGAGCCGTAAATGCTTGGGCATTCGATGTGCAATTAAGATGCGGCACAACCATTATGGCACTAAAGCTAGCGAAAAGCTTAATGGCCACGGATGATTCCATTCATACCGTACTCCTAGCTGGTGGCTATCGAAACGTGGATTTTATCGATTACAGCAATCCTCGAACACGCTTTATGTACAATTTAGCAGCTGGTGGTGGCGCTATTCTTTTACAGAAAAACTATGACAAAAATCATTTATTAGAGGCGGATATTATGACGGATGGCTCGTTCTCAGAGGATGTAGTCGTGCCTGTCGGCGGTACAAAAAAACCTTTGACGCCTTCCGATTTAGAAAATAAATTGTATCAGCTTGATGTGATCGATCCAATTGGAATGAAGGAACGCTTAGAGCAAAAATCTTTAAGCAATTTTTTGAAGGTAATTCGAACATCTTTAGCGAAAAGTGGATTCAATGAGGGCGATATTGGTTATTTAGCGATGCTTCACATGAAACGATCTGCTCATGATTATATTTTATCTGAACTAAGGTTAGAGCAGGAGCAGTCTATATACTTACATGAGTATGGTCATATCGGACAGATTGACCAAATCGTTTCATTGCAGCTTGCGTTAGATGAAGGCCGTATCCGCGATGGAGACATCGTCACACTTGTTAGTGCAGGGATTGGCTATGTATGGGGAGCTATTACGATTCAATGGGGATAAGGGGGAAATGAGATGTTAAAAACGGTTCAGCTATCAAATGGAGAAACGATTGCTTATCGGAAACGTCAAGGGGGAGAACGTGTTTTATTACTGATTCACGGTAATATGACATCCTCTAAACATTGGGACGTTCTAATCGACGCGTTGGATGAAAAATATACAATTTATGCGCTGGATTTACGGGGCTTTGGTGGTTCATCTTATCATAAACCAATTTCCGCGATTAAAGATTTTAGTGATGATGTGAAGCTTTTTGTGGATGCTATTCGATTGCAACAGTTTGACATGATTGGCTGGTCAACGGGCGGAGCTGTATGTATGCAGTTTGTCGCTCAGTATCCAGGCTATTGTCAGCAGCTTATTTTACTTGCCTCGGCATCTACGAGAGGCTATCCATTTTTCTCAGATTTAGGTACTGGCAATCCAGCAGCATTCAAAAGGGCCTTTACCTATGAAGAAGTACTCGTCGATACATCTAAAACAAAATTAGTACAAGGCTTCTATGATTCGAAAAATGTGCAGGGCTTACAGTCGGTCTGGAACGCACTTATTTACACACATAAACAGCCTAGCCCAGAACACTATCAGAACTATGTAGAGGATATGCTGACGCAAAGAAATTTAGCCGAAGTTTATCATGCGTTAAACGTCTTCAATATAAGTGTAGTTGATCATGAGGTCACAAAAGGTACTCATGAGGTGCAACAGATCACTATTCCAGTTTTAGTGTTAAGGGGGGATCGTGATTACGTTATAACAGAAGGAATGAATGACGAGACAATGCTCGATTTAGGTGAAAATGCACAATTCGTTAGTTTAAAAGACTGCGGTCATTCCCCACTAATAGATGATTTACCACAGCTGACATCAGAAATTGAAGCGTTTTTAGAAATAGGAGGAAAAAAGTATGCGTTTAAACAATAAAGTTGCCATTATTACGGGAGCTGCAAACGGGATTGGCTATGCTGCTGCTGAACGATTTATTGAAGAGGGTGCATTCGTTGTCATTGCTGATTTTAATGAGGATGCTGGTGTTTCAGCTGCCCAGCAATTAGGGAACCAGGCATTATTTGTGCAAGTAGACGTTGCGGATAGAGAGAGCGTCAAAAACTTAGTGGCAACAGTCATAGAGCAAACGGGTCGAGTTGATATTTTAGTGAACAATGCAGGTATTACACGTGACGCGATGCTTACAAAAATGACGGAAGATCAGTTTCACCAAGTGCTTGATGTGAATTTGACTGGCGTGTTTAATTGTACGCAGGAGGTCATTCCACATATGGTTGCTGCTGGAGGGGGCAAAATTATTAATACATCCTCTGTTAGCGGTGTATATGGCAATGTTGGTCAAACGAATTACGCTGCCACAAAGGCCGCTATTGTCGGCATGACAAAAACTTGGGCGAAGGAATTAGGGCGCAAGGGGATCAACGTAAATGCGGTGGCACCTGGCTTTACAGAAACAGACATGGTGAAAAAAATGCCAGAAAATGTGCTAGCACAAATGCGCTCCATCGTGCCGCTGCAAAGATTAGGAACACCTAGAGATATTGCCAATGCCTATTTATTTTTAGCATCTGATGAGGCTTCCTATGTCCACGGTCACACGCTTCATGTGGATGGAGCAATTATGATGTGATAAAGGAGGCTTTCAAGATGTTTGTAGAGCAATCCTGGATTTTAAAACGTGCATCGTTAACACCGACACGTCTAGCATTGGTGAACCTAGAAACTAAGGAGCAGTGGACTTATCAGCAATTAACAGAGGAAATCACAAAATGGTGTTATTTTTTTGAGCGTCAAAACTTGCGGGCAGGAAGTCGTGTTGCCGTATTTGCAAAAAATCATATCCAGCTTTTTGCTGTCTTATTCGCCTGTGGATTAAGAGGACTAATCTACGTCCCATTGAATTGGCGTATGAGCACGAAGGAATTACATGATATTTTGACGGATGCTACGCCTTCTTTACTGCTTTACGATGAAGCAATGAATTGTCCTGTATCTTTAGAAAATATGCATTCTCTGCGTTTAGCGAGTGAAGCGGCTACTCTTAGCATTCGAGAAGTAGACCTGAATGATCCTTGGCTAATGATTTATACTGGGGGCACAACCGGCAAGGCAAAGGGTGTTGTCCTATCCTTTAATTCAGTGAATTGGAATGCGATTAATACAATTATTAGCTGGGGCTTGAATGATCGTGATTGTACGTTAAATTATATGCCGTTGTTTCATACAGGAGGTTTGAATGCCCTATGTATACCACTTCTTATGGCTGGCGGTACAGTTGTAATTGGTGATAAATTTGAGGCAGAAAGCGCTCTTCAGGCGATTAATCAGTATAAGACTACGATTTCACTTTTTGTGCCAACAATGTACCAAGCGATGATAGCGACAGATTACTTTAAGAAAAGTAGCTTCCCTTCCATGAACGTATTTTTATCAGGGGGGGCACCATGTCCATATCCTATCTATGACGCGTTTTTTAAGAAGGGGCTATATTTTAAAGAGGGCTATGGATTAACAGAAGCGGGGCCCAATAATTTTTATATTTCCCGAGAGGCAGCCTGTTTGAAAAAAGGCGCTGTAGGGAAGAGTATGCAATTCAATGAAGCTAAAATTATCAATAGTGCCGGAGAAAGCTGTGCGCCAAACGAAGTGGGAGAGCTATTGGTCAGAGGAAAGCATATGTTTCTATTTTACTGGAATAATCAGCAGGAGACTGAAAAAATCATGCATGAAGGCTGGTTGAAAACTGGCGATTTAGCCATGATGGATGAGGATGGTGACTTTTTTATTGTCGGTCGCAGTAAAGAGATGATTATTTCTGGTGGGGAAAATGTGTACCCGCAAGAAGTAGAGCAATGTATTTTGCGCCATCAGCTAGTGCAAGAGGTAGCGGTAATTGGAGTAGCCGATGATTATTGGGGAGAAATCGTGGTTGCTGTTATCGTTTGTCAGGATCAGGATGAAACTATATTAGAAGAAATTAAAGAAATCTGTAGCAAGCATTTAGGTCGCTACAAAATTCCCAAAAAGATTATTGTCATCGATGAATTGCCAAAAACAAGTGTCGGAAAAATTGATAAGAAGGCATTACTAATGTATGCGAAGGCATCTAAATAATCAATTTCGCCTTGGCGGAATCGTAGCTGCCGCTTCGCTTTCGCTACAGATAAAACCGTGTTGCTGCCGCTTTGCTTTCGCACAGATAAATTGCGTCCGGACGTGGCGTTCTTAGACTGAGTTCCTCTGTTTCAGTAGGTCTTTGAACACGCTCTAAAAAGGAACCACATCCGCATTCAGTTCACCACATTTAGATGGAGGAGTCTTCTACTGAATGAAGATAAAAACGCTTGGAGATCCAGGCGTTTTTTTGTTTCTATAAATGAAATGATTCCTTGATTCTTTATTCGAGGAAGTCCCTAAAAGATGGGGAGAAACGGATAAAAGAAGCGATTCAATTGGGCAATATTGTTGAGAATCCTCTTTGTATTTATGATAAAATATTGCGAGTGAAATCAGGTACTTAACGATATTCTCACGTATCAAGGAATATTATTCGAAACGAAGAAAGGGCAGTACTCCTATGGAAAACGTATCAAATGTAGAACAATTGGAATCAATAAAATCTTTACAATCGACAATAAATAAACTCGAAAAAGCCTTGTCCCAGATGACCGGGAAAGGGGCAAATACTACTTTAGTGAAGAAACGACTCAAAGCTGTTTGCATTGGCTTAGTAATGCTAGAAAACGTTTGGAATCAAAGCCCCCATCATTATACCCAGGAAGATTTAGCAGAAGCACGCAATGTTCTTACGGGTTTATTACCTTCAATTGAGAACATTTATATGAAGTCAAAGGTTGGTAGTCCCCAAAGAACGCTTTTAGAAAGAAGAATTAAAGCGTTGGAACTAGCTGTTCAAGCGATTGATGAACTTTTAACTCACTAACGACCTTTACTATTTTTAATATAAATGAGCTGTTAGTGGGCAGTGGTTATGAAAAAATAAAGAAGACTTACCATCTTTAATAAGTTCATGCAATAATTGACAAAAAAATAATAGTTAAGTAAACTTAACTTAACTAAAGGTGAATTGGGGATGATAAATCTGTGCACGATTATTTAACAATTGTAGACAAAATCAATCAAAAGTTTGAGCAGTTCAAGTTGTTAGTTTTACAAGAAACCAAAGAGGTTGAGGAATTAGAGAACTTTCACTTAACCCCTCAACAAGAAATTATTATGTTTTATATCATTCGCAATGAGCCCGTAATCGCGAATGATATTGCAAATCATTTTGGTATTTCAAAAAGTGCGGTTAGCCAAGTAATTTCAAAGCTAGAAGAAATGAAAATGATCTATCGTCAAGAGAATTCAATAAACCGTAGAGAGACCTTTATTTATCTTGGGGATAGAGGTCAAGAGTTTCATCAGCTTTTAAATAAAATTGACGCCATTCTTGTGGAAAAATATTATTCGAAAGTTAGCTTAACCGAATTAAAAAATGTTCTTGATACATTAAATAAGATTGTCGGAACTAATTAAAACAAAGGGAGTTAAGATAATGGAGAAAAATTTGAAACAACTAACCAATCGTATACATTATTTACCGCATGATCCTGAAACAGATCGACCAATACTGTCTGCCATTTGTGGGGATGACGAAACATTAATTGTAGATGCAGGAAATTCTGATAAACATGCTAAGTTATTTCTTGGTGAACTAAATCAAAGTCAAATTGCTAATTATCATTCTGTAGTATTAACACATTGGCATTGGGATCATAGCTTTGGAACAAATCAGATGAATCTATTAACCATAGCACATGAAAACACAAAAATGCATCTTGAAAAAATAACGGAATATGATTGGTCCGATGAAGCTTTAGATAATCGCGTCGAAAAAGGACTAGAGAATCAGTTTTGCTCCGACATGATAAAAAAAGAATTTGGAGAAGATAGAAATATCACCATCACTTTACCTAATACTACTTTTAAAGATAAATATGAGATTGATTTAGGTGGTATTCGATGTGTAGTCAAACATGTAGGTGGAGATCATTCTGATGACTCATCACTCATTTTTGTAGAGGAAGAAAAGGTACTTTTCTTAGGAGATTGCTTGTATCCGAGTGTATACACACAACAACCACAATATAAAGTTGATAATGTTAGACATCTCTTAGAAATCATTGAAATGTTTGATGCCGAAATCTATGTACTTTCACATGAACCTCCATTATCTAAAGAGGATTTTATGGGTTATATAATGTTATTGAAGTTAATTTGTGATTTAACAGAAAAACATCATATAAACCACTCGAATTTGGTTAATGAGCTATCTTCTCAACTAAATCGTAAATTAAGTCAGTTAGAAGAAGAAATAGTATATTGTTTTATTAACGGATTAACAGTTGATTAAAATAAAGTTATAAGTGGTATGTAGTTCCAATTATAGAGTCGAAAAAACGCTTGGAAATCCAGGCGTTTTTCAATTCTATAAATGAAATGCTTCCTTAATGCTCAAAGCAACTTCTTCAGCACTCAAGTTTGTATTGTTGATCTTGAGATAATTTGCATAATTTAATTCGCCCTCTAAGGAATTTAATCTGTATTTTTCCATCGAGCTTTTCAAATCTTTTTCGGACCATTCAATATCTCTTTTTGAAGGTTTATGCTCAAGTCGATTACCGCTTTTATTTCTTTCCAATCTTTCTACTATATCAGCTTCAAGCTCTACAAAATAAACAGTAC
Organism: Lysinibacillus sp. NPDC093688; assembly: GCF_050280145.1. Taxonomy (NCBI): domain Bacteria; kingdom Bacillati; phylum Bacillota; class Bacilli; order Caryophanales; family Bacillaceae; genus Lysinibacillus; species Lysinibacillus sp. NPDC093688. The sequence goes on along the minus strand of NZ_JBNNUX010000004.1, from coordinate 205,993 downwards.
CTCCTCTAGATTCAAAAAGCTTTGCAAGATCGTCGACATAATCCCAATCTTCCTGCATATCAAAAGCCCAGACATAAGTAAAAATTAAACCATACAAATTACTTTTGGATACCTCTTCAAATATTTCCTGACGAAACAAATTAACCAGTCTTTTTCCTTCTGTTGTACCATAACCAAAAAAATGACCAACCAAATCAATCGTCATATGGTTATGAAAAAGTTTCAAATCCGTTATTTTAGCTAATTCCTGTCCAACAGTCATTTTTCCTACTGCCTGAGGACCAAATATTAAAACAAGTTTCATAAATTCCCCCCTTTTTAAAAGATATATTAGCATAAATTTAAAATTACACCATAAAAATGAAGGATTCTAGTTTACCAGCGAGAGATGGTGGTGACATTATGTTAAAGCATATGTTATGCGGAAATCAACCACATGTTGTGAATTCATTGTATTCTCCTTAGCCACTGCTCATTAACAATTCATTTATATTAAAATTGTTAATTTATTGATAATGTATTGAAACTATTTATAGAATCATGTTTAATAAAAATGGTTTACGTTTTATACATAATATTCCTAATTAATGTGAGAAAGGAGAGGTGAATTATTTGCGCACTTTTAAAATTAGTACCAAATTTAATTTACTTTTAGTGGGAGTTATTCTATTTTTAAGCGTGATGATTGGTTTTGTATCCCATATACAAGTGAAGCAAATTATGCTTAGCAATTTTGAGCAGAGTGTAACCCATATTTCAAAGGTCGGCTATAAGCTTCTAGAAGAACGATTTAAGGGAGATTGGACAATAAAAGGTGGGGAACTTTACAAAGGGGATACAAAAATAGTTGATCAGGAAGCCTTTGTAGATGAGGTTGGAGAAAGCATCGATGGTGGTGTAACCATTTTCCAAGGCTCCAAAGGACTTATCACCAATCTAAAGCTAAATGGAGAACGTTTAGTTGGCAAAGACGCTGATCCAAAAGTCGTTGAAAATGTAATGAATAAAGGGGAAACCTTTATAGGTGAGGCAGATGTAGTAGGAACGAAATATTTAACACTCTATGCACCCATTAAAGATGCTAATGGAGACATCATTGGGATGTGGTTTGTCGGTGAAACGATCGATGAAGTGAATGCTATTATTTTTGCGTTTATCGGCAAGCTTCTCATTGTCTTGTTCATCGGAGCTGTCATTGCTATATTAGGTAGCTTCCTGTTCACAAAAGCATTTGTGAAGCCGCTTCGTGAAATGAATGCTCAACTTCGAGACATTGCAGATGGAGAGGGAGATTTGACAAAACAGCTACAAATAAATTCCAAGGATGAAGCAGGTGAGCTTGCGCAATCGTTTAATAAAATGCTGACAAGCTTAAAGGTAGTCATGCAACAAATAGCACAATCCTCTAAACAAGTTGATGTATCGTCTGATGGCTTAACATCTAAATCACAGCAAACGGCGGATATGACGAGACAGTTAACATCAACCCTACAAGATTTAGCGGATGGTTCAAGAACAACATTACATAGCACGAGTGATAGCTTAACGGCCATGCAGGAAATGGCGATTGGCATCCAACAAGTTGCTGAAACCGCTTCAACTGTTTCAGATGCTGCTGATTTAATGAGTGACGAGGCTGCTCAAGGAAATGACTCTTTGAATCGTGTATTGAATCAAATGACAATTATTAATGAATCATCTAACCATGTAGAGGCGCAGGTCCGAATATTAGGTGATCAGTCACAGCAAATCGGCAATATCGTTGATGTGATTACAAGCATCGCTGATCAAACGAACCTGCTTGCCTTAAATGCAGCCATTGAAGCGGCTCGTGCTGGTGAGCAAGGAAAAGGTTTTGCTGTCGTTGCAGATGAGGTTCGTAAATTAGCAGAACAATCAAAGGAATCTGCTGATCAAATAGCATCACTTATTCATTCAATTCAAAGTGATACGGCCAATGTTATTACGGCTATTTCTAGCAATTCGAAAGAAGCTGCCGCAGGTATGAATGTTGTCGATGATACAAAACTGGCCTTCCATAAGATTATGCAATCGATTAAGGGAGTTAGTACACAGTTGCATGACATCTCAGCTGTGACGGAGCAAATGTCCGCGAGTGTTGAAGAAGTTACTGCCTCAACTGAAGCGATGGCACGCATTGCAAGCAAGGCAACCGAAAGCACGGAGCACGTTACGTTAACAGCGGAGGAACAATTAGCTTTCATCGATAATATGGCTTCTTCAGCTAAAGAGATGGCACAACAGGCAGACGAACTTCAAAGCTTATTAAAGAAATTCCAATATTGAAGATGTTGAAAAACGCTTGGCTATCCAGGCGTTTTTTCAATTTTGAAAGGAGGATTATTTATCTATTTTGTAGAAATTGTAAAATGATTATATAGGGAGGGGAATAAAATGACAGAATACACATGGCAATACAAAGCGATTAAAGAAGTTGGGGAGCTAAAGTTAGTAGGTTTTCGAGTTTTATGTCCGGATGATCAATATATAATCGAAATTCCTAAAACATCTTTGCAGTTAAATAAACGAATTAGCGAAATTAACATGTAATAAATCCTTTACAGCAAGTTGGGGCTTTTGTTGTAAACATGAATATAGTGAAGAAGATGGATACTGGGTTTGTGTTGAAGTGAAAGAGTTCGAAGATATTCCACATGATATGGTAACTCTAATAATCCCACCTCAAAAATATGCGACTTTAAGACATAAAGGGGCCAATCATAAAATAATGGATGCCTATAAGAATCTACATTTGTGGATTGAAGAAAATAGATTTGAAAGACTTAAAAATAAATGGCACTTAGAAATATTTCACAGCAGGGAAGATAGTGAAAATTTAGATGTAGAGCTACTAGATACCATTGAGTAAAGACTATATTAAAGAGTCTTAGAAGAAGATTTAAATGTATAAAGGAATAATCTCGGTTTAGAAAGGTTAAAGGAATGTTTACCGTTGTTTTGACGCACTCTCTGCCAGTGATGTGCCGACTAAATTTGATACAGCTCGCGGGAATGGGGTCCGTGCTTCCAACATACCGGAAGTCCTTAAGTCTATCGGACTCATGCCTTTTTATTTTGTCTTCATTTTTTGTAGCGGAGATGTTCTAAATAAAGTCCTGAAACGCAAAAAATAAAGTATTATTTTAATCAAACATTTATTTTTTTCACAAAGGTTCCCATAATACGAACATATCAGTAAAATAGAGTAGGTTAGGGGGACTATATTTTGAAAGATCAACGCTTTAAAATTGCGCATCGAGAGGCGCTAATCGGTATCGGGCTTGTTATCGTTAACTTTGCGATTTGGTTCGGCTTTGCTTATGGACTAGGTTCTGGTGATCCAACAAGCTATACGTATGTATTCGGTTTCCCTGCATGGTTTTTCTATAGCTGTATTGCGGGGACAGGCTTTATGATTATTTTAATCTGGTTCGTCATGAAACTCTTTTTCAAAGAGGTACCATTTGACGATGAGGAGGTGGATCAATAATGCACTGGCAAGTTATTGTTCCGCTGCTATTATTTTTAGTCATCATCTTTGGCATTGGTATCTGGTCAAATAAGCATATACGCTCATCCAATTCATTTTTACAGGAGTACTTCCTTGGTGGTCGTGAAATGGGCGGCTTCATCCTTGCGATGACAATGATTGCTACGTATGGTAGTGCAAGTAGCTTTATTGGTGGTCCAGGCGTTGCTTATACGAAAGGGCTAGGTTGGGTATTACTAGCGATGGCTCAGCTTCCGGCGGGTTATTTTGTTTTAATGATTCTTGGGAAGAAATTTGCTATTATCGCAAGACGTTATCAAGCCATCACGTTAATAGACTTTTTACGAGAACGCTATAAAAGTCATGCCATCGTCATCTTATCAGCCATTAGTATTATCATCTTTTTATTTTCTGCCATGATGGCACAATGGGTAGGTGGTGCTCGATTAATTGAATCATTAACTGGCTTAAACTACACAACGGCACTCTTTATTTTTGCGATTTCCGTTTTAGTTTATGTGATCATTGGGGGCTTCCGCGCTGTTGCATTGACAGATACGGTGCAAGGCTCAATTATGGTTATCGGAACAATCATTTTATTAATTGGGACAATCATCGCTGGCGGAGGAATCGATAATATTATGGCCTCACTTGTCGCTGAGAATCCGAATCTTGTGTCTCCATTTGGAGCAGAAGGTGAATTAACGCCATTATACGTTTCTACATTTTGGATTTTGATCGGTGTTGGAGTGGTCGGGCTTCCACAAATCGCAGTTCGTGCGATGAGTTATAAAGATTCCAGAAGCATGCATTTAGCCATTATCATTGGCACTATTGCCATTGGGACAATCATGTTTGGGATGCATCTAATTGGTGTTTTAGCAAGGCCAGTGATGCCAGGTATTGAGATTGGTGATAAAGTTATGCCACTGCTTACATTAAAGGTTTTACCGCCATTTTTAGCTGGCGTTGTCTTAGCAGCACCAATGGCAGCAACGATGTCTACAGTTAATGCGCTACTGATGCTTGTTAGCTCTACAGTAGTGAAAGATATTTACTTAAACTATATAAAGCCAACAGCTAATGATACGGAAATTAAGCGTGCAAGCTTTATTGTTACAACAGTGATCGGTTTAGTCGTTATCGTTTTTGCAATAAATCCACCAGATTTATTAGTTTGGCTTAATTTATTTGCCTTTGGCGGACTTGAGGCAGTCTTTATTTGGACCGTCGTATTAGGACTATATTGGAAAAAGGCCAACAAGTATGGTGCAATTGCGTCAATGATTTCTGGTATGAGCTTGTATATTATCATTGATCGTTTTTATCCTTCCGTTTTTGGCATGCATACCGTCACAATTCCAATTGTCGCTTCCTTTTTCATTTTTGTTATTGTTAGCTTATTAACAAGTCATAAATTTAAAGACGAAAAGTTGTTTATCTAGTTAATAAAACGCCGTAGAGATAGAATATCTACGGCGTTTTATATTTTAGACAATAAGAGATGGATAGAACCTGCGAAATGATGGATAGAACGTTCAAAATCGTGGATAGAATCTATGAAATGATGGATAGAACATCCAAAATCGTGGATAGAATCTCTGAAATGATGGATAGAACATCCAAAATCGTGGATAGAATCTCTGAAATGATGGATAGAACATCCAAAATCGTGGATAGAATCTTTGAAATGATGGATAGAACATCCAAAAACGTGGATAGAATCTCTGAAATGATGGATAGAACATCCAAAAACGTGGATAGAATCTTTGAAATGATGGATAGAACGTTCAAAATCGAGGATAGAATCTCTGAGGTGATGGATGATTCACCACAACCTATTAGCTGGCGGTTTTTTAAAAATAATCTCCAGTTATTTTAATTTCCCGGATTACGTACTAAACCGATTCCCTTCCAATCACTCCTCTTAATGCTCTCCTAAATTTCTATAAGCAACTACACCACCGACTGTACCTACAACTGCTGCCTTGATAGGATTAATTGAAAAAATTAATGAATTACTGTAAGTCATTTCTCATTTGAAAGTTCTACTTTTTTATTTAATTACTAGGAAGATAGATTTAATCTATCTTTGATAAACTGATACTAATTATCAATATTTTAGAATGTTTAAATATTTCGATATTCGAATTAGTTCCCTTGTGATAAATTTGAAATATCACACTAAACTGAAAAGTGTGACAATTAAAGGCAGAGGGGGAAATGAGATTTGAAAAAGTTTAAGTTTACGAAGTTCTTAAGTAGTATTCTAGCTTTCGTTATGGTGCTTTATCTATTGGTTCCATTGTCGAGTGCTAGTGCTGAAGAATCGAAACCATTCAAGCAGGATAGTCAAAGTGAAAGTATAATTCAACAAAAGGCGGCTATCGCCGAACAGCTAAGCTTGTCTAAAGATGGTCCAACTCTTCACGAAAGCTTACAAAATGTATCAGGCAATCAAGATGTTGCAGTAATCGTTCATTTATCTGAAAAGCCTGTAGCACTAGAGCAAGGAATGAGCGAAGTCAAAGGCAAAAAATTCTCTAATGCCCGAGCAAATGAAGTTCGTTCAAATGTAAAAGCACAACAAGCAGAAGTTAAAAAAGAGTTAGCTGCTAAAAAAGTTCAGATGACTCAAGGATACACATTTGATACTGTTTTAAACGGTTTTGCGGCAACTGTGAAAGCAAATGATCTCCCAAAACTGCTTACAGTAGAAGGAATTACATTAATCGAACCTGATGCAATTGTTTACGCATCAGAAGATAATACGATGAAATCATCGGAACTTATTAAGGAAGATCAATTAGAAGCTCAAATGAATACAAGTAATTCTTTCCTTGGCATCGAACAGCTTTGGAAGGAAGGACTTGAAGGACAAGGAATAAAAGTAGCGGTATTAGATACTGGTATTGATGCAGATCACCCTGAGTTTGCCAGAAATTACAAAGGTGGAAAAAACTTCATTCCAAATTCAGCAACTTACACGAAGCCTCGGGCAGATGACGATGCATCGGAAACATTGCCTTCGGAGCGTCCAGCCGGGACACCTGAATTTAATGAAAAGGGAAGCGCGTTCTATACTTCTCACGGTACACATGTTGCTGGAACAATTGCAGCAATCGGAGCGAACGAATTCGGTATTAAAGGAATCGCTCCAAAAGTAGACCTTTATGCTTACCGTGTTCTTGGGGCGTACGGAAGTGGAGCTACATCTGGTATTATTAAAGCAATTGAAACTGCTGTAAAAGAAAAAATGGACGTTATCAACCTTTCACTTGGTGGGGGAGCTAACTCTGAAACGGATGCTGGTTCATTTGCTATTAATAATGCAATGATGGCTGGAACAATCGGAGTTATTGCAACAGGGAACGAAGGTCCAAATCGCGGAACAATGGGCACGCCTGCAACCGCTCGTTTAGGAATTGCTGTTGGTAACACAACAAATCCTGAAACAATGTATAACGGGGAAGTGAATGTTACAGTTGGCAACTACAACTTAACAAAACAGCTTCCATTAATGGGAACGACTTTTGGGAAAGATTTAGCAACACAGCTTCAAGGAGAATTTGACCTAGTTGCTGTGCCTGGAAACGGGGAAGTAAAAGACTTTGCAGGAATTGATGTAAAAGGTAAAGTGGCATTGATTTCTCGTGGCAGTATCGCATTCGTTGATAAAATTGCGAATGCAAAGGCAAAAGGAGCAGTCGCAACAATTATTCATAACTTTGCTGGTGGAACGAATGCACCTAACATTTCAGGCACATTCCTTGGTGATTCATTTGAGTTTCTGCCAACATTTGATATGTCACAAACGGATGGCGCTACAATTCGCGCTGCATTAGCAGGCGGAACCGGAAAAGTGAGCTTTAGTAAATTTGCTTCCACAAAGACACTGGGAGATGATGTGAACGATTCAAGTTCACGTGGACCATCTACACCAAACTTTGATATTAAACCAGATGTAAGTGCACCTGGAACAAACATTATGTCAACGATTCCAATGTATAAAAAAGATTTCCCTAATGCAGATTATGGGGAAGCATATGGTCGTAAAACAGGAACTTCTATGGCAACCCCGCATATTGCAGGTATTGCTGCATTAGTTAAACAAGCAAATCCTGATTGGAACGCGTTCGATGTAAAAGTGGCGCTTTCTAATACAGCAAAGGTTATAGATACAACAAAATACGATGTGTTTTCTCAGGGGGCAGGGCGTGTAGATGCTTATGCAGCAGCTCATCCGGAAATTCTTGCCTATGCACTTGATAGCGCAATTTTAGATGGAACTGGTGTAGTTACAGAAAACTTGAAAGGTACGGTTACTTTCGGTCCACAATCACTTAAAGACCGAGATATTTCTGTAACGAAACAAGTTTTAGTAAAAGATATTAAAGGGAACGGCGGCAATTATAACGTATCAATTGATGTGACAAAAACATTTGGTGATGCAACTGTTACAGTAGATCAGCCGACATTTAATCTAGTTGGTGAGCAAGTTTTAAATATTACATTAACTGCTTCAAAAGCTACGGCACCAAACGGCTCTGAAATACTAGGGTATATTAACATCAGCGGCGGAGCTACAGAAATTTCATTGCCATTCGCAGCTGACTTTGGCGGCGCGGCAGCAACTGAAATTAAAGATTTTAAAATTACAGAAACAGACCTATCCTTTAACGGAGATGGAGTTAAAGACTCAGCTGTACTTTCATTCACATTAACTGGAGATGTAACAACTAACTATATCGAGCTTTGGGATATTATGAATCCTGAAGGTGGAGAATACGGAGACGGCTACATTGGTTATCTACACGCAGGTACTGCGCTTGGAAAAGGCTCTTATACGCTGAATATTGGTGGGCAGTACAAACCATGGGGAACAAAACCTGCCACAAAGATTCCAGATGGTCTGTATACAATTGACTTCACCGGTCTTGCAGCATCAGGAGTAGTTTCAGATTATGTTGGACCAATTATCGTGAAAACGACTAAACCAGAAATTGCTGGCTCAGTAACTAAAGGTGTCGCTACAGGACAGGTAACAGATAAGTATATCGACTACAATGAAGAGTTATATTTATACGGTTTAGATTACAATTTAAATGATAAATTAAAAGCTTCCTATGTTTCGACGGTAAATGGAAAAGTACAAGCGCCAGTTGCTTTTGAATTAAATCAAGATGGTAGCTTCACATTCCCAGTAACAGCAGAAACAAATGCTGTATCAGTAATAATTAAAGACGCTGCCGGGAATGTTGGTGAAGCGAAGATTTATGAAAAAGAAGTAGTAGAACCAGTAGTAGCACTTTCTGTAAATCCAACTGAGCTACACCTAACAGCTGGAGAAACTGCACAAATTACGGTAACAGAAACGTCAACGCCTGCAGAAGGTGCTGCAACAGAGGAAGACGTAACTTCAAAAGCTACTTATGTTGTTGGAGATGAAAATGTTGCAACAATAGTAAATGGATTAGTAACTGCAGTAGGTGAGGGTACGACTACAATTACTATTTCATACGGTGGTAATGAAGTTACCGTAAATATTACAGTTAAAGCACCTGGTGTTGAAGTACCAATAGTAACACTAGAAATTGACCAAGCTCAGGTTGAAACTAGAATAGGTAAAGAAGTACCAGTTAAGATTACCGAAGTAACTACTTTTGATGGTAAAATAACAGAAAAAGATGTTACAAAGCTTGCAACCTACGAAGTAGCGAATGATAAAATAGCTACTGTAAAAGCAGGGGCTGTAAAAGGAAAAGGTCAAGGTATTACGACGATTACGGTAACGTATGGTGAGCACACACTAACATTTGATGTGTTGGTTGTAAAGCCAGGAAATGACAACGGCAACGGCAACGGCAACGGAAACGGTAATGGCAATGGAAATGGCAACGGCAATGGCAACGGAAACGGAAACGGCAATGGAAATGGCAACGGGAATGGTAATGGAAGTGGCAACGGCAATGGAAACGGAAACGGAAACGGAAACGGAAACGGAAACGGAAACGGAAACGGCAATGGAAATGGCAACGGTAATGGCAACGGAAACGGAAACGGTAATAAAAATAATAATGAAGTTACCGAGGATAAGTTGTAATTAATTTCAGTTCAAGCAAAAAGAGAAATTGCACAGCGCAATTTCTCTTTTTGCTATTTATTATTAAGCAATCAAAGATTATCTCCTACTAAACTAACTGTGACATATTCTTTCTGATTTTCTTGCCATATTTGATACAAATCAGATCCTCTTTATCTCTCCCAAATCAACGTCATTTGTTGTGGAAGCACTTCCTTTTAATTTCTATACATATAATGTGTGACATTAAATAAGAATTCACTATTTAAAATAGTTTCAGCTTATAACTTGACTTTTAATAAAAGTAGCATATCTGCGGCGTTTTATCACTGAACTATTATGTAATCATAAGCATTTTTAGTGAGCAATGTTATCGTTACAATAATAAACAATACGCGAACAAAGCCGCTACCTTTTTTAATTGCTAACCGTGAACCTACAAGTGCACCGGCAATTTGAGCTATACCCATTAGTAAACCATAGACATAATAAATTTGACCTAAGTAGGCGAACATTAAAAGACCGGCAAAATTACTTGCTAAATTTAAAAATTTGGCATTTCCTGCTGCCTTTAAGAAATCGAAGCCGACTAATAAAAAACTAAAAATTAAAAATGAGCCAGTTCCTGGACCAAGAAATCCATCATAAAAACCAATGCTAAATAACAACAGCATGAATAAAACTAAGTGCGAAAACTTTAAATTTTTGACCGTAGCTACTGAACCCCAGTCTTTTTTAAAGATTGTATAGACTGCAACAGCAGCAAGCATTATAAGCATAAGTGGTTTTAGTAATTCAGGATTGATTAAATGTACTGTCCATGCACCACAAAGGGATCCTATGAAGGCTAGGGGAAAGTATTTGATAACCGAACGAATTTCTAGCTGACCGGAACGATAAAAGGAAATAGTTGATGTCAAAGATCCCATTGTACCTGCAAGCTTATTGGTTGCTACGGCTGCTGCTGGATTTAACCCCGCAAACATAAGGGCAGGTAATGCAATTAAGCCACCACCGCCAACGACTGCATCCACAAAGGCGGCTAAAAATCCAAAAGATATTAATAATATGACTACATTTAAATCTACATCAAATAGCATGCTTACACCTCTTTAGATAGTTACTACTGAAATAGTAACTAAATTTCGCGTAGCTGTAAAGACAAATTTTTTTCGTTGGCTAATCCTCATAGCTTTAAACTATAATAGAGGAAATGGAGGGATTCGATGGAATTATTAATCGCCCAATTAAAAGAACTGGGATTCACAGAATATGAGGCAAAGGCCTATACGGCACTCGTACAAAATAGCCATGTTAGCGCCTATCAAGTAAGTAAAAACTCCGGTATCCCACGTGCAAGAATATATGACATACTAAATGTACTTGTTGAAAAAGGGTTAGTAATGAAAGAGGAAACCGCAGATCAAACGACATACTCTTCTATTCCTGTCGCTGTGTTTTTACAACAAATTCAGCAGCGTTGGCAATCGAATTTCACGTCGATTAGTGATCAATTAGAAAAATTAGAGGTAAAAGAGCAGGAAACGGAGCATAAGGTTGTCACGTTAAAAGGAAAAGAGGCAATCGTCAATTATTGTCAGTCGTTATTAAAAAAAGCGGAGAAAAAAGTACTTTTATCAATGTGGGAAGATATGTATGAAGAATTGCGAGAAGATTTACATGAGGTCGCTCAGCACATTCCGGTTCATGGAATTACAATCTATGTGGATGAAAATATTGTATCCGTTGACCAGCATCGCATTACTCAATATACGAGGAATGCTTCTACGCCCCATTGGTTTATTCTATCTGTAGATGGTCAAGAGATGATTTATGGTCACTCACCGTCCAATCAAGAAACGGCTTTTATTACAAATGACCCGGTGCATATCTATTTATTAGAGGATTATATTTGGCATGACGTGCTTGTCAATCGACTGTTAAAGCGCGATGATAAAGAGCTTGGAGAATGGATTACTAAAGAACGTAAAGCCTTTTTTGTAGAATAAAAACATAAAAAAGAATCTACAAGCCATCATGTACATTACAGATGGCGAGCAGATTCTTATTTTTTGTTAAATAGTATTTTTTATCTTAATAAAAAACTTTATCAACATTGTATTTAGCGCGGAATGAATTGATCGCGTATGTTTCGTAAATTTCACGTTCCATAGCATCTTCCACTTCATACACTTCAATTTTGAAAATTTCATCACGATGATTTTTCATCGGTGAAACATTGTCCTCAAAATGCTTTTTAATACGTTGACGAATTTTACGTGCTTTACCGACAAATAATAGCTCGTTCTCTTCATTGTAGAATAAGAAAATGCCGCCATTTTCACGTGTGATTTTATGGAAATCAATAAAACCATGGTACGGTGTGATTGGTACATCACCTGGCTTTAAATCTTGTTCGCGTTGACGAATTACTAAATCTGGTTTTGGAAAATCAATTTTAATCAAACTATTCACGTTCCTCTCTGTTACTAAAGGTATATGTTAACATAAGTACAGCATGTTTACCATCAAATTTAATGATGTAAACTTAGTTTGCTTCAATATTAGTGTTAAACAAATTACATCATGACATGCATGGTTAATAACAAAATATTCTATGTATTATTGATATTCTTAATTGTTCATGTTACAATTCTTTTTAATTAAATAATCTTATCAAGAGAAGTAGAGGGATTTGGCCCGATGACGCTTCAGCAACCTCTAACAAAAGTTAGAAAGGTGCTAATTCCAGCAAAGGATCTGTCCTTTGAGAGATAAGAGTGAACGTGGTAAATCCTTCTCATTCTATCTCAAATGGAATGAGGGGGATTTTTTAATTTTATCGAAAAAGAAGACTTAATGAGCTTTGCGCAGGGCCTGTGAATGGAGACTAAGGCCAAATTGATTTTAACTAGAGAGGGGAATGCAAGATGCCAATTAATATTCCAAAAAACTTACCAGCTGGAGAACATTTACGTGAGGAAAAAATCTTCGTTATGGAAGAGGACAGAGCGAAAACGCAACAAATTCGTCCATTAAATATATTAATTTTCAACTTAATGCCTGAAAAAGAAAAAACAGAGCTGCAATTACTACGTTTATTAGGTAATACCCCGTTACAAGTGAATATTACATTTTTAAATACTGCTACTCATGAATCGAAAAATGTTAGTAAATCACATTTACAATTATTTTATACGACTTTCAATCAAATTCGTCATCGTCGCTATGATGGCATGATTATTACGGGTGCACCAGTAGAGAAAATGGCGTTTGAAGAAGTGAACTACTGGCAGGAAATTTCAGAAATTATGGATTGGTCCAAAACAAACGTAACATCGGTCCTTCATATATGTTGGGGTGCACAGGCAGCGTTATACCATCATTACGGTATTGGCAAAATTGGGCTTTCTGCTAAATGCTCAGGTGTATATTCTCATGTCATTACGGATTTAACAGTGGATTTAGTACGGGGCTTTAGTGATTCGTTTACGGCACCACATTCACGTTATACATCTGTATCGATTGACGAAGTACGCAACCATCCTGATTTACGATTACTATCTTATTCAGAAGATGCTGGTGTTTTCATTGTGCAATCTAAGGACAATAAAAATATTATGATTACCGGTCACCTTGAATATGATGCGACAACTTTAGCGGATGAATATAGTCGTGATGTTGAGAAAGGATTAGATATTGAGGTACCCGTGAATTACTTCCCAAATGATGATCCAGGAAATGAACCGATTAATACGTGGCGTGCTCATACACATTTATTATTCTCGAATTGGCTGAACTACTATGTTTACCAAGAAACACCATACGAATGGGATTTTGTTGATCAGATTGAATATCATATTTAATGCTCTTCAATAGCATTCAAAAATGATGACCTTGATATTTTAGGGTCATCATTTTTTACTTTACTATTCCGGATCATCATCATAACGTGTGGTTGATTTCTGTTTCGACTGGGCGCTTTGTCGCTGCCGCTTCGCTTTCGCGCAGATAAAACATTTGTTGTTGCTGTCGCTACGCTTTCGCACAGATAAAACATTTGCTGCCGCTACGTTAGCACTACGCTTTCGCACAGAAAACATCCGCTACGCTGCAGGGTCTCGGGCCAACACGATGTTGGTCATGAAGGCGTTCTCACAGGATGTGATGGTTTTAGCCTTCGTTCCTCTATTGCTGATCCCCGAGGAGTCGCCCAGTCTCCACTCCAATCAACAAATGTCACCCACAACTTTTGGTGATGAACCACACTGCTGTTAATTGTCTGGCGGTTTTCCATTCTTATCACTGTTTGGCGTATTTCCGGTATCGCTATCATTCTGTGTAGTATTGCCGGCATCGTTTTCACTTTTACTTTGAGTAGTATTTTCGCCATTACTACTACTTGTACTTTCAGAAGTGTTTTCGTTATTGCTACTACTCGCACTTTGAGAAGCATTACCGCCATTGTTGTTACTTTCACATTGAGCAGTGTTTTCGTTATTGCTACTACTTGAACTTTGAGAAGCATTACCGCCATTGCTGTTACTTGCACTTTGAGAAGTGTTTTCGTTATTGCTACTACTCGCACTTTGAGAAGAATTACCGCCATTGTTGTTACTTTCACATTGAGCAGAATTTTCGTTATTGCTGTTACTTGAACTTTGAGAAGCATTTTCGTTATTGCTATTACTTGTACTTTGAGAAGAATTACCGCCATTGCTGTTATTAGTACTTTGAGAAGCGTTTTCATTATTGCTATTACTTGAACTTTGAGAAGCGTTTTCGTTATTGCTATTACTTGAACTTTGAGAAGCATTACCGCCATTGTTGTTACTTTCACATTGAGCAGAACTATCGTTATTGCTGCTACCTGCACTTTGAGAAGAATCTCCACCATTGCTACTACTCGCATTCTGAGCAGAATTATCGTTATTATTACTACTGTCATTTTGTGTAGTATTCCCGCCAGTACTACCATTTTCATTTTGTGTATTACTATTGCATTGCGTTGTATTTCCTTGATTACCATTAATTTTACGAATCATCGCGACAAGTAATAAAACTATTGGTAATAAGATCATGAAAACGAAGGATAACATAGGCCATGTTTCTCTATTGTAAATATCTGAATGAATGATATTAGGATGCACAATTTGTGAAAGTCCAAGGATAATCATACCGAGTGGAAAAATGAGCGGTCGATGATTTTTAATTTTAAATATTTGTGCGATACCGATCACCGAGGCATAAAAATACATAAAAGTTCTAATATAAATTGATATAATCCACATGGCTGCCATAATTACTTCAATGCGTTGTAAAAAGTTCCCGATTGAAATTCTTTGTGCTAATGAATAACTAGGAAATGTTCGAGCAGCAGTATTTGCCGGACCTAGGACAAGGATAGACAGTGCGATGATCGTAATTAAGACAATCCCTCCAATAATTGCGCCAATGTAAAACCCTTTTTGTGCAGATTTTTGGACGTTAACTGCGGAAGGGAAAATCATTAATAATACAGCAAGCGGAAATGAAAAAAGACTTATAAATCGAATGATACTAAAGAATAATGATTTTTTTGAAGTTTCCATTATTGGCTGTATATTTTCAATTTGGATGGATGGTGAAATAAAAATGACAAAGAAGATAAAAATTAAAATAAAAATTGGGCATAGTATCTCTGCAGAACGGGCAAATACTTCAATTCCTAAAAATGCAGCATAAATAATGATAATACTGAACATAAATGCAAAGGCCATCGTAGGTGTTTCTGGCATAATTTCCGTTTTCATGAAAATTCCAATGAAATATAATAATTCACCGGCAGAAAGTAAGGTTATAAGAATAAAGCCAATTGCAGTAAATTTTCCGAAAAAACGACCTAATATCTTTTCATTCGCCTCTACAAATGTAAGGGTAGGTGTTCTATTTCCTAAAGCAACGAAAAGCTTTAGTATGGGCAAACTTATAACGACACCAATGATCGCTGCAATCCATGCATCTTGCTTTGCTTCGCTTGTTACACTTGCAGGGATAATTAAAATGGCTGTACCAATTGAAAAGAGAAGGGTAATGATCATAAATTGTCTTGAACTAATTATTTCTTTTTCCATTATGAACGATACCCCTTTTCTTAACATAAAGTTGCCTTATTATTTTGTCAGAGAGACGATTAAATCTTTAATTGGTGAAAAAATAAAGGAAATCAAATCTAGTGGGCTCGGTATTTTGAGCTTTAATAAGATCGCAATATTTAATGCAGTACCTAGCAATAAAAAAATCGAAAAAACAACAATCGTTTTCGTTTCTTTATTTCTTTTTAATGTTGGAATAAATGCAAAGGCAATACTAGCAGAAATGATTAGTATGAATATCGTCATAACCATAGCTTATTCTCCCTTCGGCTTATTCACTAATGAGTTTTCCATCGTCCCTAATCCTTGTGTGTTCACATGTACGTCAACTTTAACTGGTAACTCTTGAAATATAGTTAGCCAGTCTTTTTTTATTTTTTTCCACTCTTTAGGATTTGTGCGATGAAGTGCTGAACCAAATCCAAAAATATCGACCCGATAATTTTGCTGAACTGTTTTGATTGTTTCTTCGATTCGTTTTTTAATAAGTTCTTCTGTTTTTTTATTGACGTAGTGAATCGATTTTTCTTTAGTAAGGTCTATCGTACATTCAACTTCTCCGACATTTTGGTTAACATCTATAGAAACATTAATTTTGGGAGATCCATTTTCAAATTTTCCTTTTATTTTTGTCTTTGAGTGCGTAATTTCAGTTGATATCGTACCTCCCTTAGGGCAAGCAAAAATTTCAATTGTGCTGTTTATTTTGTCCTTTAAAAAACCTAGACTTCTACTATCATCTTCTGATAAGAGCCCAATGAGTTTATCTTCTTTAAAAACAGCTAATCCAGCGTACTTCAATAGCACAGAAGACTTCGATTTTTTAACATTCGATTGATCCATTCCCGCACTTTTATCCCCATGTATTTCAATGGCAGACATGACTACACTTGTTTCTTTGTTATTTAAAGTATTGATTAATTCATCAATTTTAATGGATTGGGTTGTACCCCATGTTTTCTCTGATGTTTTAAGAGAATTTAGCATTTTATTAGCTGGTACTTTTTCGATAGGTGTTAATACATTTAAAACTTCGTCGGCAGTCGCTTCATGAGCAACGATGACATCGAAATCATTTCTAAATTCATGATCTCTTGAAATTAAATCTAACGGCTTGCCAATTCCTTCTTTTGCTAATTCATCGCCGAGCACAACTATTTGAAGATGAGAAAAATAAAGTTTTCTAGCTGTTACTGTTGTCATTTTTCTTATGGCCTCAAAGACCGTTTTACCTTTTGCATGGTAGGTAATAACTGGTGATCGTCCTGAAGTAGGCCGTTTTGAAGAAATTTCACCAGGATCTACAACTTGAACAGTTATTTCAAATTCATTATCTACTTTATCTATTCCTAATGCTGCGACAATTGCTAATTCATTTAGTTCACGCTTACTCCAGCAACCACTTAAAAGTAAAGTAAGAATCATTAGTAAACATATTGCCCTAAATTTTGACATAGTTTATTCCTCATTTACACATTCTTTTGGTTCCTTTTTTTCGTATTAAAATATTTATGACCTCTGACAGTATTTTTTTGACTAATTAAGCGTGGTCGAGTCAATAAAGCTCTACGCGGGAACAATACTAATGCATCTTTTTGATCCTTTAAAATTAATGGACCGAATGGACTTAAATATGGAACACCGAAAGTTCGTATGCTGCATAAGTGTAGGAGGATGATCATAAGGCCAAACATCACACCAAATAACCCAACTATTGCTGCTACAATCATTAATGGGAAACGAAGCGCACGAACTGTATTGGATAAGCCATAAGCAGGGAACAAGAAGCTACAAATGGCTGTTAAGGCTACAATAATGACCATTACGGCAGATACAACTCCTGCTTCTACAGCAGCTTGACCGATCACTAATGTTCCAACAATGGATACGGCTGGTCCAATAGTTCTTGGCATTCGAAGACCTGCTTCTCTTAACACCTCAAAGGCAATCTCCATAATGAGTGCCTCTACAACGGCAGGGAAGGGGACTCCTTCTCGTTGAGATGCAATACTTATCAGCATAGGAGTTGGTAGCATTTCTTGATGGAAGGTGGTGATAGCTACGTAAAGAGATGGCGCTATCAAGGCTAGGCCAATTCCGAAAAATCTCAATAAGCGTACAAGAGAACTAATCATCCAATGCTGATAATAATCTTCGGCAGATTGTAAAAAGGCTGTAAATAAGGCTGGCACAATTAGGACAAACGGTGAACCGTCCACTAAAATAGCAATTTTACCGTCTAATAGCTCACCAGCAATAACATCCGGCCGTTCAGAATTATAAATAGTAGGGAATATAGTGAATTTGTTATCTTGAATAAAATCTTCGATGTAGCCGCTTTCTAAAATACCATCAATATTAATACGATCTAATCGGGCAAGAACCTCTGCTACTATTTTGTCATTGGCAATGCCATTTATATACATAACTGCAACATCCGTTTTTGTTACTTCACCGACAATCCGGGTCTTGATCCAAAGATTCGGACTTTTAATTTTTCGACGGACCAGAGCCGTGTTCGTACGTAATGTTTCCGTAAATGATTCCCTTGGTCCTCTAATTACCGACTCTGTGGATGGTTCCATAACGGCTCTATCTTTTGCACCTTTTGTACTTGTCACGATACCAGTTGAAGATTCATCTAATAAGATGACCGAATCACCATTTAAAATAGAATTGTACAGTGCTGAAAAATGAAAAATATCATTTACATCGCCGGCTGTTAAACAAGAATCTCTCAAATATCGAATAATCCGTTCTATTTCTGTATCTTGATTATCTTCAATATCAAGCATTAATTTATCAATTACAGCATTAGAAATGCTTATTTTATCGGATAAGCCATCTACATAGATAATCGCTAACGTATATTTTTCAGCTTTTCCAATGGTGATTTCTCGTATGACAAGGTCATTACTATTTCCGAGTGTGTTTTTAATGATCTTCAAATTTTGAGAAAGAGAACTATATAGTTGGTCATTGTTTTGGGAGGTATCTGCAATTTTAGAAATAGACATGTTCTTTCCTCCTCAAGTTTTAACATAAATATAGAATGTACAACTTTGAGAGAAGATAAACCAAGGTAGGAAGTGATTTCATATAAAAAAGCAGTGTTCCCTTCGCATAAACGAAAGGAAACACTGCTTTATTTTTTATACTCATATTTTAATTCGTCATTTGTAGCATCCACATCTACATATAAATGGTGATCATTGAAGAACCATAAATCTTTTTCATCAATATAGTAGGTCACATCGTCAATAACTGTCTTTACACCAATTTCGATTGGTTCTTCACGTGTCATACCAAGAGAAAAGCCTTCGTGAAAAGGACTGGAACCGCCATATCTAGCATAAAAACGAATAGTATCTCCGGATTCTACTTCCATCTCTTGTTTGAACCATTGTAGGGCTTCATCTGTTAATACGATATTCATTAGAATGTTCCTCTCCTCGTTACAGCCATTTAACCTTTGGCTCGGTGCCATTTTTAATGCGGGCAATATTTGCTCGGTGACGATACATGATAAAGGTAAATAAACATGCTACTAAAATACCTAATGCAAAATCACCGGTAACAAAATAATAAACGATTGAATAAATAAGTGCTACTAAAGCGGCAATCATCGAAGTTAAACTTACAATTTTCGTTATTTTTAATGTTACAAAAAAAGCAATAAATAGTAAGACAAATAGAGGCCATGAATATCCTAACAGAACGCCTGCTGATGTTGCCACCGCTTTCCCTCCACGGAAACCTGCAAAAATAGGGAACATATGACCAATAACGGCTACTATCCCAAGAATTAGCGAGTGAATGGAGACTTCAGAGAATACAGGGAGAGCTACAAGTAATACGGCTGCTGTACCTTTTAAGACATCCATAATCGTAACGACTATTCCTGCTTTTTTTCCTAAAATACGAAATGTATTCGTTGCACCTAAATTACCGCTTCCGTGTTCACGAATATCCGTTTTGTAAAAAATTTTGCCTACCCATAATCCAGAAGGTATAGAGCCGATTAGATAAGCACATAAAATAATAAGTCCATTTAACATAGCTGGACTCCTTTCATCCAAAGATTATCACTTGGTACTAATAATATGTAATAAATATTCTACACTTTTTCTCTACAATCTACAATGTCATGAAGGAGATTTCTTAGTGTATCTTGAATTCATTATAAAAGATAACTATTTTTCAAGGATTTTTATATGTAGTTAAATTTATATTAGGCTTTTTGACATGATTCATGTTGGCGGCATGAAAGCCCTTTCTGAAAATATAGGTATAAAGGCAATTTTGTCAATCATCCATTCCTTTGGTAGAATAGAAGTCTATCTTTAATTTCTAGAGTAAGTTAGTATGAATTTTTTAATAGACAGAAGAAACCTATGAAGTACTGTACTGTATATTTTCCAGGGGATATTCAAATGCTTCTGTAAGGAAGACCAAAACCTATAGCGATCTACATCGTTTTGAAATGAGAGAAATGACCAGAAGTTAGCCATATGTAGTTTTATTTATGCAACTAATGTTTATGATCCTGCGTCAAGGGAATAGGATAGTTAGTAATACATATTAAAGCAACTATTGCAACTTTTTCTTCCGGTAAAAAGCTCAAAACGACAAAGCTGTGAGGAAATTTTAAAAATTTATTGGGTCTGTCACTAGCTATTGACAGGAAATGCTATTATTATTAGGAAGAGAACATAAATAGAACATGCGTTTTGTTTTTTGGAGGGGAAATTTTTGGCGAATAAACAGTCACCAAGCGTCTATAATGATGACGCCATTCAAGTATTAGAAGGATTAGAAGCGGTACGAAAACGACCCGGCATGTATATCGGTTCTACAGATGGCCGTGGACTTCATCACCTAGTATATGAAATCGTAGATAATGCGGTGGATGAAGCACTGGCTGGCTTTGGTTCTCATATCATTGTCCATATTCATAAAGATCAAAGTATCAGCGTTCGAGACTTCGGCCGTGGAATGCCAACAGGTATGCATAAGATGGGGAAACCCACTCCCGAAATTATCTTTACTGTCTTACATGCTGGTGGTAAATTCGGGCAAGGTGGCTATAAAACAAGTGGTGGCTTACATGGTGTAGGTTCTTCTGTTGTTAATGCTTTATCCACTTTTTTAGAAGTAACGATTCATCGTGACGGTAAAAAGTATCGTCAACGCTTTGAAAACGGTGGCCATCCTGTAACAACATTAGAAGAAATAGGACAAACAAAACAGACAGGAACACTTGTACATTTTCTACCAGATGACACGATTTTCTCTGTAACAAAATACAATTATGATACGCTTGCAGAACGTTTACGAGAGTCAGCATTTTTATTAAAAGGCTTAAAAATTGAGCTAATCGATGAACGCGAGGAAGGCAAAGGTGATGTTTTCTTTTATGAGAACGGCATTGAAGCTTTCGTTGCGTATTTGAATGAGGAAAAGGATGTCCTTCATCCCGTTAAGTATGTGGAAGGGATTCAAGACGAAATTGAAGTAGAATTCGCCTTCCAATTCAATGATGGCTACTCAGAAACAATCCTTTCATTTGTTAACAATGTACGTACCCGTGATGGTGGGACACATGAAACAGGTGCCAAGTCAGCGTTAACTCGTGTTTTCAATGAATATGCACGGAAAATTGGGCTGTTAAAAGATAAAGATAAAAATCTTGAAGGGACAGACATTCGAGAGGGCTTAGCAGCGATTGTTTCTGTTCGTATTCCAGAGCATTTACTACAATTCGAAGGTCAAACGAAGGGTAAGCTCGGAACTAGTGAGGCACGCTCGGCAGTAGATGGTGTTGTTTCGGAGCAAATTTTATATGTGCTTGAGGAAAACGCTGAATTGTCTGCCTCTCTTGTGCGTAAAGCTATTCGTGCGCAGCAAGTACGTGAAGCGGCTCGTAAAGCACGTGAAGATGCACGAAACGGCAAGAAAAGCAAAAAAGGCAGTACGATTCTTTCCGGAAAATTAACACCTGCACAATCTCGAAATGCGGCGAAAAACGAGCTGTATTTAGTCGAAGGGGACTCTGCAGGAGGGTCTGCAAAACAAGGACGAGATCGTACGTTCCAAGCGATTTTACCATTGCGTGGTAAAGTTATTAATACAGAGAAAGCAAAGCTTCAGGATATTATGAAAAATGAAGAGATTTCAACGATTATCCATGCTATTGGTGCTGGCGTTGGAACAGATTTCTCTGTCGAAGATGCAGCGTATGACAAAGTCGTGATTATGACCGATGCGGATACGGACGGAGCGCATATTCAAGTGTTGCTGCTAACGTTCTTCTATCGTTATATGCGACCATTGATTGAATCTGGAAAGGTATTTATCGCATTACCACCACTTTATAAAGTATCAAGAGGTACTGGTAAAAAAGAAGTGATTGAATATGCTTGGACCGAAAATGATTTACAAAAGGCCATTAATAAAGTTGGAAAGGGTTACATATTACAGCGCTATAAAGGTCTTGGTGAGATGAATGCTGACCAGCTGTGGGATACGACGATGAACCCTGATACGCGTACATTAATACGTGTAACGATTGAGGACGGTGCACGTGCTGAAAGACGTGTGACAACATTAATGGGTGATAAAGTAGAGCCACGCCGTAAATGGATCGAAGCGAATGTAAACTTCGGTATGGAGGATGATTCAAATATTTTAGAAAATGAATTCATCCAACAAGAGGAGGACCAAGCATGAGTAGTACAGAAAAGTTTCAAGATTTACCTTTAGAAGAAGTAATGGGTGACCGTTTTGGTCGCTATAGTAAATATATTATTCAAGACCGCGCGTTGCCAGATGCACGTGACGGTCTTAAGCCTGTGCAACGACGTATTTTATTTGCGATGTTTACAGAGGGCAATACGAACGATAAACCATTCCGTAAATCAGCCAAAACTGTCGGTAATGTTATCGGTAATTATCACCCACACGGTGACAGTTCAGTCTATGAAGCGATGGTGCGCATGAGTCAGGATTGGAAGGCGCGCCATATGCTTATTGAAATGCATGGGAATAACGGCTCTGTTGATGGTGACCCACCGGCAGCGATGCGTTATACAGAGGCAAGACTTTCTGCTATTGCAGCGGAAATGCTCCGCGATATTGGCAAGAAAACAGTTGAATTTGTACCAAACTTTGATGATCAGGATATGGAGCCGACTGTTTTACCAGCTCGTTTCCCGAACTTACTAGTCAACGGCTCAACGGGTATTTCGGCCGGCTATGCCACAGACATTCCTCCTCACGCACTTGATGAGGTTCTAGACGGTGTTCTGATGCGCTTAGATAAGCCAAACTCTACTGTTGATGAATTAATGACCGTTATTAAAGGGCCTGATTTCCCAACAGGTGGGATTATCCAAGGTGTCGATGGTATTAAAAAGGCATATGAGACTGGTCGCGGTAAAATCATTGTGCGCGCTCAAGCAGCCGTGGAGCCAATTAAAGGTGGCAAAGAGCAAATTGTTATTACGGAATTACCGTATGATGTCAATAAAGCAAATCTTGTGAAGAAAATCGATGAGCAACGCGTGGATAAGCGACTTGAAGGAATTGCAGAAATTCGCGATGAATCGGATCGTACAGGCCTACGTGTTGTCATTGAACTGAAAAAAGATGTTCCAGGACAAGGGATTTTACAGTACTTGTTCAAAACAACTGATTTACAAGTAGCCTATAATTTTAATATGATCGCTATCCATAATCGTCGTCCGACAATGATGACATTGCCATTGTTACTGGATTCTTATATTACCCATCAAAAGGAAGTTGTGACGAACCGCTCTATTTATGATTTGCAAAGAGCTAAAGATCGTTCGCATATAGTTGATGGCTTAATAAAGGCATTGTCCATTTTAGACGAAGTTATTGCAACGATTCGTTCGTCTAATGATAAACGAGATGCGAAAACGAATTTACAGGTGAAGTTTGACTTTACAGAAGTGCAATCTGAGGCAATCGTGAGCTTACAATTATACCGATTAACAAATACGGATATCACAGAGCTTCGTAATGAACAAGATGAATTAAGTAAACTAATCGATAAGCTTGAAGGTATTCTTAATAGCGAAGCAAAGCTTGTACGTGTCATTAAACAGGAACTACTTGACATTAAAAAGCGCTTTTCAGAGCCACGTCGCTCAAGAATCGAGCAAGAAATTGAAGAAATCAAAATTACGTTAGATGTCCTTGTGCCAAGTGAAGAGGTCGTAGTGACTGTCACAAAAGATGGCTATCTTAAGCGGACATCTACACGTTCACATGCAGCTTCAAACGGTCAGGATTTTGCAATGAAAGATTCCGATTATTTATTATATGAAGCAAATTTAAATACACAGCATCATCTACTGCTGTTCACAAATCGAGGCAATTATATTTATCAGCCTGTCCATGAGCTACCTGATATTCGTTGGAAGGATCTTGGTCAGCATATTTCAAGTATTGTGCCAACCGGAGAAGATGAATCTATTATTGCTGTATATGGTTTTGAGACATTCGAACAGGCCAATACGTATATTTTAACGGCTACGAAAGATGGACAAATTAAACGCTCATCTGTAGCAGATTATGCTGTAACACGCTATTCGAAGCCGATAAAAACGATGAATGTCAAGTCAGGCGATGAAATGATTTTTGCGGGTATTGTGACGGACGAGGCAGAACTAATGTTAACGACAGATACTGCTTATGCAATTCGTTTCCCAATCGAGGAATTACCAGTTACAGGTGTGAAAACAGGCGGCGTCAAAGGGATTACGCTGAAAGACGGAGAAGCATTAGTTGGCATCAATGTTTTACCGCCAAATGACACGGCCTATGTGGCGATTGTCACACAGCGCGGTGCTGTGAAGAAAATGAATGTAGCCGAAGTAGAAATGACTAGTCGTGCGAAACGCGGCTTAAAAGTATTAACAGAGTTAAAAGCTAATCCACATCGTATCGTGGCTGTAGTAAAGGTAACAAATGAGGAACAGCTAACGATCGAGACGGAAAAAGGCGTGCAAGAAATTCTTGACGTACAAGCATTAACTCGAGCAGATAGACATTCCAACGGCTCCTTTAAAGTAGATATTGCTACAGACGGTGCCATTTCACATGTGTTCACGGTCAAAAAAGAAGAGAAATAAAATTAGTTTTCTAGCCCAGCTCCTTATGAGAGCTGGGCTTTTTTTGTGAATTGAAACCAAAAATCTCTGTGCCTTGTCTAACCTAGATGCGGTTCAGCCAAAAAACTTGCGACAGGGAACGTTGACTTTACTATAATTCATGGTTATATCCTCCCTCTATAACTCTTACATCAGATGGCGGATCAATTATTATGTAAAAAGAGATGCACCATTTATTTAACGGGTTCGGTAGTTGGGGAGAAAACATTAAATAACATCTTAATTGGTGACACCACATAAATTTATGCGGTGTTGTTAAAACCTGTGCTAAAATGGTTGCGAATTGGATAGAGGGGGAGGGCTACAAAATGATGCGTGCTTTTATTGGTTTAACACTTATTCTTTTTGTAATTACTGGATGTCAATCAAATGAA
This sequence comes from Lysinibacillus sp. NPDC093688, assembly GCF_050280145.1. NCBI lineage: Bacteria > Bacillati > Bacillota > Bacilli > Caryophanales > Bacillaceae > Lysinibacillus > Lysinibacillus sp. NPDC093688. Next base: position 180,695 of record NZ_JBNNUX010000004.1, on the reverse strand, counting down.
AATATTGAAGAGATTGCGAACAACCACAATGATATTCAAAATTTAGATGGTCTAAATAATTTTGTTGAGAATGTAAAAAAGCAAAACCAGGCTAAAATTAACTATGTACAATATGGGATAGAAGGACAACGAGGAGTAAAAACATTGACTTTTGATGGAGAGAAAATAAATGTTTCTCATAGCGTTGACGGAGATTTTATTGAGGAATATAACTGCAATGACATTGTAATTAAAACCGAAAAAGATGTTAATAAATATATACTCAGCCAATGTACGGGAGATTTTAATGGAGATTTTGAGTTTCTAACAACTCCAAATAATCTGAAATAATATAGTTAACAGGTGGCTTTTGTTCTAGATTGGGAAAATACTACGCAAAAAAACGCTTGGAAATATCTGAGCGTTTTTACTTGCTGTTTATACTGCTAATTTACTGCCAAAGTCTCCCCATCAACCGAACCAGTTACCCTTTATTGGGTGCTTTTTTTTACTATCTCAAGAAAATCTTCAAATGACTGTTTATTTTGTATTTCATAAGTTTTGTTATTAAAAGTTAATATTCCGTTTTCATTGAGATGAATTGAATGTAAATCGTTGTTGTGAAAAATAATAAAAGTGTATCCTTCAATGTAAGTAAAATTAGCGCTACTAGTCCGTTTTACTTTAAGTTTTTCTAGTGATTTTATGAAAGTTGGGAATAAAGTGCTGTCTTTTTTAATAGTTGTAATATTTCTCTCTTTATCATTTTTTATGATACTAATATGATGTGTTTCCTCGGCTAAAGAATCTGTACTGAAAAAATCTTCTACAAGATTTTTTGTTTTGTATTCATAAAAAAAATATATTGAGACGATTGCTATTAAAAATAAAGCTATAAAAAATATTATTTTTTTCTTCATTAAAACACCCCTTTATGCTGAGCCGAGGCATAATTGATTAAGAAACAGGTACTTTTCTATCATTCCTTTCACTAACTTTAGCGTATAGCATTTTTGTTATTATGTAGTACAAAAATGTACCAGTTAATCCTAGAATAAGGAGCAATCCGCTCATATATATGGGGCGAATCCACTGTCCAATGATGATCAATAATGAAGCTATAATCATTGCTCCATAGGTAGTTAAGCTATTAAAAGCCATATAGGTGCTACGAGCGTTAGATGGGGCAAGTTCTCCGATCATCGCCTGTTTAATAGGCACAAACATCAGCTCACCAATTGTTCCAATAAACATGGCAATAAAAAGAATCAACACGCTATTTGAAGAAGCAAAGACACTAAAACATATAGAAAAGATCAACATGCCTGTAACAAGAGTCCAGCGATCACTGCATTTTTTTAATAAGAATAATACAGCACTTGAGAGAAGAACTACAAGAATAGTATTCTCCGTTCGAAGAAAACCAAGCATTTTTGTGCCATCTACCATTAAATCTATTCCAAAGAAGGAGGCTGAATGTTGAGGTATATCTTTTTCGAGACGTATCCCAATATAGTTTGATAAAGACTGTTCCAAGGTAAAGATCAAGATTGCTCCTAAAATATATAACATAAATAGCTTATCTTTTATAACGGTTGAATACGTTTGAAACATTTCTACGGATGAAGATTTTTTCTTATGATTAGAAGACTTAGGTGAAGGTTCTGGTGAATAAGTTTCTGTGATAAAAAATACAGTGATAAATACAGATAATAAAGAGATGAGTGAAATCCCAATAAATAGCTCAAATAAGTAGTTTTTAAACAGAAATGCTCCAACGATCCCTCCAATTGCCGTTGATAAATTTCCTAACCAGTAGCTAATTGTAAATACAAGCTTTCTCGATTCGGAATTAGTAACATCAATCATCATAGCTTGTGCGGCTGGCTGAAACATTCCTCCGCAAAACATATTAATGATGAAGAATGCTGCAGAAATATAAGGAAGGTTAAACCAAGGGGAATTACAAAGTGCTATAAACAGATACGAAAGCAATAGTCCAATTTCAGAATAAATCATTATTTTTTTTCGCCCTATTTTATCTGAAATATGCCCTCCGATAAACCCTCCAATAACCCCACTAATCACTATTATTATAAGAATAATTGCCGTTTTAGTAGCTCCGATATTTTGAGTAAAATAAATTGCCAGAAAAGGGATAACAGCCATAGAAATAAGTCCGCCTAGAAATTGCATGGCTAGGCGAAGTTTGATGTTGGGATGAATATCTCTTAATTTCATATAATCACTCCTATTTAATAATATATTGTCTACAAGTGCTGGCTGGACAAAGTGGGGAGGAGGCTTATTTATTGGTGATAGGCCCAAATAATCTCAGAGCTTGTCTCGATATATCCTGCCGCATCACGTTTGTATATTCATCAATAAATGTTAAACGCATGCCGTTTAAGATGGAAAAGTATGACTCAGCAATTAATGAAGGGGATTCTTCATAAAAGTAACCGAGCCTTTGACCTTCTTCAATAACCGGATAAATACTATCTTTAAATACTTTTACGAAATCATCTAGTTCTTTAAAAAGTTTTGGGAAACGATCAGGTCTTGCAAGAACCTGCTGAATTAGACGTAAGTATTCACTTCTCATTGAAAAAAGCTGTACATGGCAATCTATCATTTCCTTCACAACTTCAAGAGGCTCACCTTTAAAGTGTTCTCCTACCTCAATAAAATAAGGTTTGATTTCCTTCAATGGCTCCAAAATGGCTGATTCATAAAGTGCCTCTTTTGAATCAAAATACGTAAATACGGTACCAAAGCTAACACCCGCTTCCTTTGCTATGTCGGCAACTTTTGTCTCCGCAAAACCAGTATCACTATATAATTTAATGGCAGCGTTTAGGATAGTAGATCTTTTTCTTTTCTTTTTCTCATCATTAGTAAGTTTAGTTTCCATTTAGATACTCCTTCCAGAATAAATGATTGATTGGTCAATCAAATTTTATTGTAATATGTTTCCATTGTCAATATAATGATGGGGTTTTTTTGAATTTTATAGCTAGTAATAACGGAATTACTTCAATGAAGGGCCATTATTCTTTAGAAGTATCTATGTCAAAGGACGTTTTTCAAAGGAGAGGGCATAGCAGTTATTTGGTGTGAATGAAAAATATATTTCAGAAGAAGGATTATAAATGAGGCTGTTTAATCATAATTCAGCACTTTCGGTAAATAGAGCCTTGTCATTTACGGATTGATATGGTTATAATTATCATCGAAAAGTTCATATGGAAAGAATGTAGGGGGGCTGGTAGTTGCCAGCTGAGATTGTGTCCGATAGACGCTGACCCTTTGAACCTGATTTGGCTCGTACCAGCGTAGGGAACATCTATTCAAAAAAAGAAATTTTTTGAAACTGATTGCAAAACGTCTGGGAGGAATCCTAGGCGTTTTTTTGTTTTCAGACTTTTGTTGCATGCACAGACCTTAGGTGTAAACAGACCGTGATACGCTTTCTTCTGATCAATTATGCCTCGGCATAATTGCGTCTGGAATCGGCTTTGTGCTTAGGCCTGCACGAGGGCCGACACGATGTCGGTCATTTCGGTATTGCCACAGGACGTGGCGTTTTTACCGATGCAGGTCAGTTAGACGTTATCGCATGGATGCGATGGTTTTAGGCTAACATCCCCTAAGAACTCCTTTCCGATTCCATGACATCCGCCGGAGGCTTTAACTTCTTTCAGTGGGTCTATGGACACCCTGTGAAAAGTAGCTTAAATCAGCTTTCATCTCATTATCTATAGAGGTAAGAGACTTCTGTACCTGTCGTTAAGCATCTGGTGCAAAAGTCATTTGTAGCTGACGTTTCACTTTCGATACGAGAACACTTGCTGAAAGAAGGTAGACACATTCATTCATGAACACTTTCACACTACTTACTTGGAGGAATCAGCATGAAAAAATGGTTATTGGTCCTAATGGCTGCACTTTTAACATTAGTGGGTTGTAGCGAAAAAGAGGCTAAAAAGGATGCTAAAGGATTAACAAAAGTATCGGTAGTTCTAGATTGGACACCGAACACAAATCATACCGGTTTATATGTAGCGGAAAAACTGGGCTACTTTAAGGAACAGGGCTTAGATGTTGAAATTTTATTACCTGGCGAAACGGGCGCAGATCAGCTTGTGGCATCAGGGAAGGCTCAGTTTGGCGTAAGCTATCAGGAAGGAATTACACAAGCACGTGTGCAGGATGTACCTTTAGTATCTATTGCAGCGATTATTCAACATAATACTTCTGGCTTCGCATCTACCGCATCAAAAGGCATTACATCACCAAAGAATTTTGAAGGTAAAACATACGGGGGCTGGGGTGCGCCACTTGAAAAGGCTGTACTACAATCACTTATGCAAACAGAAAATGCGGATATTAATAAGTTAGATATCGTCAATGCAGGTGATTTAGACTTCTTCACAATGATGAAAAAAGATATTGATTTTGCGTGGATTTATTATGCATGGACAGGTATTGAAGCAGAACTTCGTGGCGAAAAGCTGAACATGCTTTATTTAACAGATTATAGTGAGCAGTTAGATTATTACACACCTGTACTTGCTACAAATGAAAAAATGATTCAGGAAAATCCTGAGACGGTAAAAGCATTTGTCGTTGCTGCAGCAAAGGGCTATGAATATGCGATAAATCACCCTAATGAGGCAGCTGATATTTTACTAGAAGCGGTACCTGATTTAGATAAGAACCTTGTGCATAAAAGTCAGGAATGGCTAGCAGATAAGTATCAAGACGACGCTGCACAATGGGGCGAGCAAAAACTAGCTGTTTGGGAAAACTACGCGAAATGGATGGCTAACAACAAAGTTTTAGAGGGCGAATTTAACGCAAAACAAGCATTTACAAACGACTTTTTACCGAAAAAGGAGACAAAGTAATATGGCAAACTCATTAATAAGTGTCCAAATTATCCCGAAAACTGAAACATACGCAGATGTGATCCCGTTTGTTGATGCTGCGATTGCGGTTATCGACGAATCAGGGGTGAAATATGAAGTTCATCCATTAGAAACGACAATGGAGGGTGAACTTACGACTTTGCTACAAATCATTGAAAAAATGAATGACAAAATGATCGAGCTTGGCGCGATTAATGTCATTACGCAAGTGAAAATTTTATATCAGCCATCCGGTATTACAATGGATACGCTAACGGAGAAATACAAGGGATGAAGCAGGCTGTTAAACAAGGAAGGACGATAATTTTTATCGCCTTCCTCTTATTCATATGGGAACTAATTGTCCGCTTTGCTGATATTCCACATTGGCTTTTGCCTGCACCGAGTGCCATTTTGAAAGAAGGCTTTCAATCGTATGAAACGTTTGTGCCACATGCTTTCGCGACAATTCAATTAGCACTTCTAGGCCTTGCTATCGGGATATTGTGTGGGCTAACGGTTGCCGTACTATTACATCGTTTTACGTTAGTAAGGGATTTATTTTACCCTATTCTTATTATGTCGCAAAATGTCCCTGTGCTCGTCCTAGCACCATTATTAATTATTTGGTTTGGCTTTGGTTTATTGCCAAAGCTCATTATTATTTGTCTTGTGTGCTTTTTTCCTATTGTTATTTCGGCAATGGACGGCTTTCGTCAAACTTCGCCCGAGCTGAAGCATTATTTTGAGATGATTGGTGCAACGAAAGCACAAACCTTTTGGAAGCTAGAATGGCCTTATGCGTATCCAGCGATTTTTTCAGGCATAAAGATAGCGGCAACCTATAGTGTCATGGGGGCTGTCATTGCGGAATGGTTAGGTGCGAAAATGGGGATTGGTGTCTATATGACCTTGGCACAATCTTCATTTCGAACGGATCGTGTATTTGTAGCAATCTTTGCCATCGTATTTTTAAGCTTATTATTATTTAGTGCTATTCGATTACTAGAAAAACTTGTTGTGAAGGGGAGAGGACACCATGCTAAGCATTCAAAACATTGATAAATCCTTTGACTCCCTTCCAGTCATCCGTAATTTATCTTTTGAGGTGAAGGACGGGGAGTTTGTGGCGATTATAGGTCCGTCTGGCAGTGGAAAAAGTACACTCTTTCAATTAATTGGTGGTGTTTCTTCAATTGATAAGGGTGCTATTTTATTAAACGGTACAGACATCCAGCAAACAAGAGGAACGATTGGCTATATGCCTCAGCAGCCATGTTTATTACCGTGGCGTACGATAATAGAAAACGTCACTATGGTCGAGGAGCTTCATGGAAAACTAAATGTTAACGTTGCGAAGGAATGGTTACATAAAGTGGGGCTCGCAGCATTTGAAAATGCATATCCTAATGAGCTGTCGGGTGGTATGCAACAACGGGTATCGTTTATTCGTGCAATTGTCAGTAATAAGCCTATTTTATGCTTAGATGAACCGTTTTCTGCGCTTGATGAGTTTACAAGGCTTGAAATGCAGGCGTGGCTTTTATCGATTTGGGAAAAATATCGAAAGTCTATTTTGTTCATTACACATAGTATTGAGGAAGCTCTGTTTTTAGCTGATCGTATTATTGTACTCACGAAACGGCCAGCGACAATGAAAAAGGAAATAATCGTGCCTTTTGCAAGACCTCGACAAGAAGAAATTCGTCATTCCGCTTCATTTACGGCTTTGAAGCAACAATTATTCACGTATTTAAAAGAAGAAAAGGATGAGGCGAATGTTGATTGATGCACATATTCATTTAGATCAGTATAAGGAAAACGACATACCTACTTTGCTAGAAGAAGCGGAACATGTCATTGCAGTAAGCATGAATCTACCGTCGTGTGAGAAGACGTTGAAGCTGTCGAAAGCCTATGCTAAGGTAAAGGCGGCGTTTGGCTTTCATCCTGAACAATCGGTACCTAGTGCTGCAGAGGAAGAGGCATTATTCGAGTGGATACGTCAACACGCTCATGACATGGTGGCAATTGGCGAGGTAGGGTTGCCTTATTATTTGAGGCAGGAGAAGGCTATTGATGATCGTTCGTATGTGGCTTTGTTAGAACGGTTTATTGTATTGGCAAAGGAATTAAATAAACCGATTGTCCTACATGCTGTTTATGAGGATGCGGCGATTGTTTGTGATTTGCTAGAAAAACATCATATAACGAAAGCGCATTTCCATTGGTTTAAAGGCAATGATGAAGTAGTTGAACGAATGATTTATAATGGGTATTTCATTTCTATGACGCCTGATTGTACGTATGAGGTTGATATTCAAGAATTGATCAAAAAATACCCAATCGAGCTGATGATGGTAGAAACAGATGGACCATGGCCGTTCGAAGGTCCTTTTGACAATAAACGAACATCACCTTGGATGATGGATCATTCCATAGAGGTTATCGCCTCGATAAAGGGGCTTACAACACAGGAAGCGGCTCGCATCATTACAAGAAATACGACAATGTTTTATAATTTATAAAATAATACACAGCTGCACTTTTTAAGAGCAACTGTGTATTTTTATCAGAAGACTCCCGCTTCAAGGAATGAGAAGGACATAGTGACGTTGCGACGGAAAATACAATATTAATTGCTGAAAAATAAGAAAATATTTAAAATAATAAGGTGAATAAAAAATTGGGGGTTCTATATGCGTTCTATTGAAAGGTTTACAAGTAAGGGAATAAAAATCCATTATATTGAAACAACGAACTATGATCATCATTTATTGCCTCTTATATATCCCTGGAGCTTTGGGGAACGCTGAACAATTTGTTGGAGAAATGGAATATCTTTATCCTAGACACTGTATCTCTATAAGTTTAAGGGGAAGAGGTAAAAGCGAGGCCCCACTAACGGGTTATTCGTTTGAAGAACATATAATGGATATTTCATCAGTTATGAATGAGAGTAATGTTAATGCTTATTGTTTAACTTCTTTCAGCGGATGTCCAAACACCCACTGAAATAGAGGAACTCAGGCTAAGAACTCCACATCCTGTGAAAACGCCTGAGTGACCGACATCGTGTCGGCCTAAAGCCTCCGGCGGATGTCACGGAATCGGAAAGGAGTTCTTAGGGGATGTTAGCCTAAAACCATCGCATCCATGCGAAAACGGCTAACTGACCTGCATCGGTAAAAACGCCACGTCCTGTGGCAATACCGAAATGACCGACATCGTGTCGGCCCTCGTGCAGGCCTAAGCACAAAGCCGATTCCAGACGCAATTATGCCGAGGCATAATTGATTGCCTATTCTATGGGTGTACCCTATGCTATAAAATATGCAGCCATGAATCCAAGCAAAATAAAGGGGTTAATAGTATGTGATTATCCTGCAAAATATCCTCTCATTCAAGAAACATGGATAGAAGCCGTGGGGGAATTAGTAGAAGATGACAGGAAACATGTAGTTAGGGAGATTCAGAAAGATTCAAAGGAAATAGTTTTATGGGAAGAACTAAAAGAAATTAGTTGTCCTGTTTTAGTGATAAAAGATGGTACGGAGAGGGCTTTACTAAACAAATATGAAGCAGAAAAATATAAAAGTAACTTGAAGAATGTTGAACTCCTAGAATTTTCGGAGTCAGGACATGAATTATGGAGCCCAGACTATAATAAATTTATTAGGACAATAGCAAATTATTTAAAAAAGATTGATTTGCAAGATTAAGAAAGCGTGCAATCACATCGAGATTGATATCTATGATGGATTAGGATGAGAGGTAGCTACAAATGACGGTGTTGAATTCACCAATCTAAAAAAGTCGGTTCCATATCGTACAGGAATCCGACTTTTTTAGATTGTAATTTGCTTTACGTTCAAAAATGTTGGCGTTACACTTGGAAGGTCGTTTAAGCGAAGTGGAAGTAGTCCAATTGACAATATTTTTAATCTGCACTATTATTAAATGGAAAATAAGGAAAATAGAATACTTTTTTTATTTTCCTATAGGTAGGTGATAATATTGAAAGATAGAATTTTAAAGGTATCAATAAGTGAAGCTGAACGAAAAGGATTCCGTTTTACGATGGGGGATTTAGCAAAGCAACTAGGTATGAGTACTAAAACATTGTATGGTTACTATCCCTCAAAGGAAGAATTGCTAAATGAAATGATTGATCTAGCAATTCATGAATTGAAGTTGAAAGAGAATGAAATACTACATGATTCAACGTTAAATCTTGTAGAAAAACTACAGAAATGTCTTGTGCTAATTCCAGCTGATTTTACATTTGCTCAGCTCCAATATTTAGAGGAGCTTCAACGATATTATCCAAAGCAATGGGAAACACTTGATAAATTTATTCATGAACAATGGTCAGGCATCGTTTCGTTAATAGATGAAGGAATTGCAACAAATAAAATACGTCCCTTTAATAAAGAGATATTTATAGAAGTCTATATTGGAGGGCTTTATCGATTGATGGATCGTGCATCCAAAAACAGAAATATGCTTTCACTTCAGGATACAATGCAGGAAATGGTGGACATTCTTATGCTTGGTATTCTTAATGGAAACGTTAATGAAGAAAACTAAATGGGGGCTGTAAATGAGTAAAGCTTTAAGAATACTATTTTTAGGTACAGATTTCTTTTTTATACTCTATTGGCTTGTCACTTTTTTTCATTTGATTCCAGAAGAGTATTTATATCAGGATTATCAAAATGAATTACTAGTTATATGGAATTGGTCGTTTTTCCCACTAGATATTTTAATCTCAGTTACGGGTTTTATTACTCTCTATCTATTTAAAATAAAAAATGAAAAGTGGAGAGCATTTGCCTTACTATCTCTGACACTAACAAGTTGTTCTGGATTACAAGCGATTGCTTTTTGGACAATAAAGCTTGATTTTGATCTTATGTGGTGGATACCTAACCTTTTTCTTTTACTGTATCCGTTATACTTCATACCAAAACTGATTACTTCTAAACAACAAAATGTCCCATTACAAACAAAACACAACCACTAACAATCCTCAGTGTGGTTGTGTTTTTTGTGCTTTGTAATAATATGTTCAATGCTTTCTTTTTTCGTTTTCGTTACACGCTCATGTGTACTGAAAGGGGAAGATTGACGATTTTTTTCAACGTCCTTCCCTTTAGTGCGCTTTACATGCATGCGTTTCTTTTTTGCTTTTGAGTGTGTCATGTTACATTACCCCCCAACTGTCATTTGTAAATATAGTACCGAATACGGAAGAAAAAGTAAAACCTCGTAAGTGTTAACTTACGAGGCGGTTGTCGTATTATTAGTGAGATACGTCCTGTACAGAAATACCTGTGTTCGCTTTAACATCCACTTCACGATATTTCTTATCATTTGTTTCCTTAGAAAGCATTGTTCCGATGAAGCCTCCTAGGAAGCCAAGTGGAACAGAGATGATAGCTGGATTCGTTAACATAATTAACGGATCACCAACGAAAATTGCTTTTCCTTCAACTGGATTCCAAAGGTTTGGTGAAACAGCAACAAGAACTAAAGCAGAGATTAAACCTGTTAACATTGCCGTTATAGCACCAGCTGTATTAAAGCGTTTCCAGTAAATTGTATAAATGATTACAGGTAAGTTAGCCGAACCTGCAATACAGAATGCAAGTGATACTAAGAACGCTACGTTTAATGTTTGTGCACCAAGTGCTAAAAGGATTGAGATAACAGCGATTGTGATGGAACCGATACGAGCTGCAAGAACTTGCTCTTTCTCTGTAACTTTTCCCTTTTTAATAATTTGACCGTAAATATCATGTGATAGGGCAGATGCGCCAGAAAGTACAAGTCCAGCTACTACCGCTAAGATTGTTGCGAAAGCTACCGCACATACGAATGAGAATAGGATGTCCCCACCAAGCGCATCCGCAAGAAGTGGAGCAGCCATATTACCAGCAGCATTTGCTTCAATAATTTTTTCTTTACCAACGAATTTAGCTGCACCGAATCCTAAGAAGATTGTAAGAATGTAGAAGATACCTACAATCCAAGTAGCCCATATAACTGATGAACGAGCAGTTTTCGCATCTTTAACTGTAAAGAAGCGCATTAGGATATGTGGAAGACCAGCTGTACCTAATACTAAAGCGATTAACATTGAAATTGTATCAATACCATTTGTATATTTAAGACCTGGGTTCAAATAAGCGGCACCGCTTTCAGTTGCAGTTTCCATTTCTTTGAACATCGTTGCAATACTAAAGCCGAATTCTTTTAATACTAAGAATGAAATAATAACTGTACCTATCATTAAAAGACAAGCTTTAATAATTTGTACCCAAGATGTTGCAGTCATACCACCGAATAATACGTAAGTCGTCATCATAAATCCAACGATTAAAACGGCAACCCAATAGTCGATTCCTAAAAGTAATTGAATAAGTGCTCCTGCACCAACTAGTTGTGCAATCATGTAGAATAATACAATTGTAATAGTGCTTAAAGCTGCTGTACCACGAACTTTAGAGCTATCAAAACGCGCTGTGATCATGTCAGCTAATGTGAATTTACCAAGATTACGTAATGGCTCAGCAACGATATATAGAACCACTAAGTAAGCTACTAAGTATCCGATAGAGAAGAAGAATCCATCAAATCCAAATAATGCAACTGCTCCGGCGATCCCTAAGAAAGATGCTGCTGATAAGTAGTCACCAGCGATGGCTAGTCCATTTTGCCAGCCTGTTAATCCACCGCCTGCAGTATAGAAATCACTTGCAGAAGAAGTTCGTTTTGATGCCCACCATGTAATAACTAATGTTAAACCAACAATGGATACAAAGAAGAATATGGCTGTAAAACTCATCCCGTTACTCATCGGCGGCCACCTCCGTTCTCGTATTCAGCGATAATTGCCTTTGCCTCTTTATCAAAGCTATTTGCTTTTGCTACATATAAGTGACATAAGCACCAAGTCATGATGAATAGTCCAGCTGCATATACCCACACCCAAGTAATTTCCCCAATTGCCTTTTGGTGTAGTATTTTCGTGAACGAAGTCAGAATTGGTAGCAACATGTAAGCTGCTAAAAAGATTGCAGTCATTGACCAAAGAAATGAATTCTTTCTTCGAACAAGAGCTTTAAATGATTCTTGATTAGCAATCGCGTCATAGTCAATCACAACGCCCTTGTTTGCTTGTTTGTTCCCCATTAACATTCCCCATTTTGTGTTTATTTTTACTGCTTAAAGACTAAATTTTGCTAGATTAGTGAATTCACATCTTCATTTTATGAGACAGTTCACAAAATTGCAATACTTTTCAGAAAAATTATGAAAAAATAATTTTCGGAAAAAATAGTCTTGAAAGAGAATATGCATGACAAAACCAAGAAATAAAGGGGTTTTGGAAAATTCGAATAAGTATATGGGGGTAGGTCAATTCTAGATTTCTGAGCGGGGTAAATGGAAAATTTTTTAAAAAATAAATGGTTTTTTATAAAAAATAAACACTATTTACTCAGTGAAAATCAGGTTTTTTTTTCATTTTTTTGAAAGAGAATAGTATTGTTCGATAAGTAAATTGGTGAATATTTCAAGATAAAAAGTTAAAAAACCCGATGGAAAATCGGGTTCTTTAACGTGATATTTTTATTAATATAGATAGGATGATTGATAGATATTTTTTCAATAATTTGGATGGTAAGAAGCAATCAATGAGAGATATCAGAAACTGATACGCCAGTGTTTGCTTTAACGCGAATTTCCTTGTAAATACGTTCGGCTTCTTCCTGTGGTACTTTACTAGAAGATAGTACAGAGCCTAAATAACCTGCGATAAAGCCAAGTGGAATCGTAATAATTGCTGGAACTGCTAATGGTACGATAGGATTACCAACAAAAATAGCTGCACCTTCAACAGGACTCCATACATTCGGCCCCATTGCACCTAACACTAAACATGATACTAAACCAGTTAGCATCGCTGATATAGCACCTGTTGAATTGAATTTTTTCCAGTATATTGTGTAAAGAATAACTGGTAAGTTTGCTGAAGCACCGATACAAAATGCAAAGGATACTAAGAATGATACATTCAAGTTTTGTGCAAATAACGCAAGGATAATGGATACGATGGCAATAGAAATCGAGCCAGTACGAGCTGCTACAACTTGTTGCTTTTCAGTTAATTTACCACCTTTAATGATTTCTCCATAAATATCGTGGGAAATGGCAGAAGCTCCTGTTAAAACTAAGCCCGAAACTACAGCTAAAATAGTTGCGAATGCTACTGCGCCGATAAATGCCATTAACACATCACCACCTAAGTAATTAGCAAGAAGTGGGGCTGCAGTGTTACCAGCTTTACTTTCAGCAAGAATTTTATCAATCCCTACAAAGTTTAATGCGCCAAAGCCTAAGAAAATAGTTAATGAGAAGAAAATAGCTGTAATCCAAGTTGTCCATGAAATAGAAGAACGAGCAGTTTTAGCATCTTTCACTGTAAAGAAACGCATTAAAATATGCGGTAACCCAGATGTACCTAACACAAGTGCCATCATCATCGAAACAGAATCAATTGAGCTTGTATATTTAATCCCTGGTACAAGGAATTTTTCACCATGATCCGTGGCAATCGTATCAAACATTTTCATAAGAGAGAAGTCAAATTTAATTAATACTAATGTAGCTAATACGCCTGTCCCGAATAATAGAAGGCTAGCTTTAATAATTTGCACCCAAGACGTAGCTGTCATTCCACCGAATAAAACATAAGTAGTCATCATAACACCTACGATTAAAACCGCAATCCAGTACTCAATACCAAATAATAGTTTAATAAGGGCACCTGCACCTACTAATTGTGCAATCATATAAAGGATGACGATGATAATTGTTCCTGACGCCGCAACGCCACGAATGCGTTTTTCATTAAAACGGGCAGTAAGCATATCTGCTAAAGTAAATCGACCTAAGTTACGCATAGGTTCTGCAATTACATAAAGAAGAACTAAGTTTGCTACTACATAGCCTACAGAGAAGAAGAAGCCATCGAAACCAGTTAATGCAATCGCACCGGACACACCTAGAAATGCGGCTGCAGATAAATAGTCACCAGCGATCGCAAAGCCGTTTTGCCAACCTTTAAGACCACCGCCCGCTGTATAGAAATCAGCTGCAGAAGACGTACGTTTCGCTGCGATAAATGTTACTACAAGAGTTAAACCAACGATTGCTAAAAAGAAACCAACGGATACGAAGTTCATTTATTTTCCACCTTTCGCCTGATACTCAGCTAGCACTGCTGCGGCAGCTTTATCGAATGAAGCTGCTTTTTTCACATATACTGTACAAAGAACGATTGTCATAATGAATAATCCAGCTGAATAAACCCAAACACCCGTAATATTTCCGAAGATTTTTTGTTGTAGTACAGGTTGGAAAGCAAGGATTGGTAACAAAATATAAAGTGTTAAAAAGACTGCTGTGATCGAGAAAAGAAAGGTATTTTTCTTTTTCACGAACTTGTTGAACGATTCCATAGCTTCAATTGCATTATAATCAATTGATTCTATATTTTTGTCCCCAGAAATGTTTGCCATTATTATTCCCCCTAAAGTGATATATTTCTGTTTTAGACGACATATTTCTTTTCTTTTCGCCGTTATATTCACTTATTTTATGGGGAAGATTCTTATAATGCAATACTAAATTTTGAGTTTTTATAATTTTTAATCATTTCCGGATTGCGGAAATAACATAGAAATAATAAGGATTTAATAGAAATAAACCGTATGAAAGAGAACCGTATTGTCTATAAGAATAATATTCCTATAATAGTTTAATAATAATAATTTTGAATGTGGTAGAAGATTTGTGTATGAAAGAGAAATTTTCGGAGGTTTATTATTCTGTCATCTGATGAGGGGGAACCTGAAAAGTAACAAAACTTTGTTATATAACAAAAAGTTGATCTCTTGGGAAATAACCGAAATAGTAAAAAACAGCATTAAAAAAATTTTTAAAAAGTATGAATTGTCTGGAATAAAGATGGTATTAATTATAGTAAAATTTTACAACATACATTGAATGGACATAAAAAAATGAAAGGTTAAGCTCATATCTTGTATTAAGTAATTATAATTTATACAATAAACAACGATGGTAAATTGAAGGGAAGTGAGCAAATAAATGAAAAAGAAAAGTGTCATGCTCGTTTTGATACTAACAATTAGTAGCATACTTACCGCTTGCGGAAGTTATAAATTTGAACCAGAAATGAACATAGAAGTACAGGATTTTTCGGTAACAAATCAAAAAAATGAAAAGGTTAGTCTTAATGATATTAAGGGCAAGCCATCATTAGTGATGTTCATCTTTACTAATTGTAATTCCATTTGTCCACCAATGACGTATAACATGACAGAGGTGCAAAAGGCACTTCAGGATAAAGGCGTGGAAGACTATCAAATTGTAGCTTTTAGTGTGGATCCTCAGGTTGATAAGCCGGAAGTTTTAACGAATTATTTAAAAACGTATTCTGTGCCCGATGCGAGCAAATGGCAGCTATTAACTGGCTATGATCAAAAGTTTATTGAACAGTTTGCCATGAAATCGTTTAATTCATTAGTAAAGAATGATCCGAATTCTGACCAAGTTGTACATATGGGAAGTTATTACTTAGTGGATGCTGATGGTATGGTTGTGAAGAATTATGACGGTACCACTGATGTACCAGTTGAAACGATAGTGGCAGATATGAAGGCCTTAACTAAATAAAAAAAATAACTCAGGGGTTCGAAGGAACTTCTGAGTTATTTTTAGCCACGTCATTTCATTTAAATGAAATGACTACTAATTGTATAGAATCATTATGATTGAACTATATGATCATTAACAAATGCCTGTATGAAAAATAATTCATTATCATTAGGGTCCCTTTTATTTTCTACCTTAAAACACTCAATAGCATTTTCTAGTGAGGTGGATTTTACAGCTCGACTTGAGGTTGTTAACTCTTCCCAATAAATATTCATTTCATCAGAATCACAGATTGATTCATGACCAAGCAGGAACATTTCAGCATCATATTTTTGACTGTCTTTTATCATAGGCAATAACATGGATTGCTTGAAATGAAAAAGAGAATTGATGGTTGTACCATATGCAGCATCACCTAAAAAAACAACCTTTTCATCAGGAATATAAATAATTGTAGAGTCGTCTGTATGAGTACTTTTGATTCTTTCAATTATACAAACTTTATTACCTAAATCAATGGTTAATGCATTTTCAAAGATTACATTTGGAGAGTTCAATTTAAAACTATCTCTATTTGGTATTTCAGTTTGTATAATCTCCATACACTTAGCACTCATCTGATTAGTATTCACATACTTCTGAAGGGAATTATCATCAAACCTAAAACTTTGCCATTCTTTTAATAGCTCGTTAGTTTGACTATTAACGATAACAGTTGCATCAAATTCATTCATACCAAGAAAGTGATCCCAATGTGCATGGGTAATGACCAAATACTCGACAGGTGGTACATTTAGTTTCTCGATTTCTAGTAAAAAATCTTTAGCGTGTTGAGTTGAATTGCCAGAATCTATAATTAAACTAAATTGCTCACCACACACCAATCCTAATGTTGGTCGTTCTCTATCATCTTGATTTGATAAATAATAAATAGTATCACTTAATTTATTTAACATGTTATTTCTCCTCTACTTTAGATAATCATGCTATGAAAGAGAAAATCTACATGTGTATTTTAAAAAATATAAAATAATTTGAGATTTTCCCATTTTATTTTTTTACCATTGGACTTGTGCCTCCTTTCTTAATAAGGAAAAGTATACCATATCCTTAATTGAATTAACTGTTTTTTGCAAAAATTATAATAGTCTTCTTCGTGTATGATAGTTATACGAATTGAAGAAAAGTAAACCGCTTCTTGTGACGTAACTAATCACAATTGGAGTGGCTTTTTTTATGAATAATTTAAAGAAATAACAGGTAGAACAAGTAAAATGCTTTTAAGACTTTAGGTAAGGTGTGATGAAAAAGCCACCAACATATCTCATATATATTTATTGATAAGATAATTTTATTATGTCAACTAAATAAGAAACGATAAAAAGCTTCATTATTAATAGCGGGGTTTAAAATGCATTTTTTCCCAAACATGTATATATTTAATTCTATCGACTTATATATTATTAGAAAGATGTAACTGCTCTCGGTCGATTTTGGACAAAATTATGCCGAGACATAACGGTATTAATCGCAATGGAAACATCTTTAAGTCGTGAGGAAGGGACGTACCATCATGTTCATTACGGGTGAAATTGCTACGGAGAGCGGTTATTAGAAATGCTTTTAAATATCGATTTAAATCTCTACTATTTTGCCATGATCACTGGCTTCTTAATAATGCGCATTCGACAAAAAATGTAACTCTAAAATATACGACAATTGTTGTTTATTTTAGAGTTACTTGACGTTGACCGAAAACGATATGAAGGGATGAAATAAATGAAAAAACTCATCGAATTTGTAAACGTAACGAAAGAATACAAAATAGGATTTTTTAACCCTTTTACGAAGATAACTCGCGGCGAATCTTGATCATAATTAGACTTGAAAGCCGTATATACAAACCCCACTCTCATTTTTGAAAGTGGGGTTCTTAGTATTTCCTCTCAGGATCGATCTCGTCCAACTCATATCATCAATATTATATTAGATGAAAAGTATGGTGGATATAGTGGATATATAAATCTTCATATTGATTTTCTCGAAACTTTAGCACTCCTTTATAGATTGAATCAGTCCGTAAACCTTAGAGGTAGACGGGCTTTTTTATTGTATGTAGTTACAAAAATACCGCACCGAGAGCGGAAAGAGAAAATACTCATAAGATTAATAAAGCATAATTTCATCGTTCATTTACGTATTTGCTTTTGTCAAAAATATGTAATGTTGTTTCTGTTTTTGTTAAAAGTGAACAATGTTATTTAATAGCACCTATCCTACAATTGTATTAAGGAAAAACATAAGGAAATATGAAAAAACAGGAGTATGTAGAAATGAAAATACCGTATTTTTTGTGCAAAACATACAAAGCGATAAACTGAAATTTCATCTACCTCTTCCTGTGTGACATTACGTGAATCATTCTTTTTTAAAACTATGGGTACTAGTTAATCAACAGACGTATTACAAAATAATAGGAAGGAATTGATTACATGTTAGTTAAATTATTAGAACCATTAAATGTTTCGGATTCGATCATTGAAAAATTAGCAGAACCAATTAAATAGGGCGGTCATGAATTTATTTATTACAACGAGAAAACAACGGATTGGGCAGAATTAGCAAGACGTAGTGAAGGTGCAGATGTTATTATGATTGCTAATAATCCTTATCCTACAGAAGTCATTGATCAAAATGAAAATGTAAAATTAATTAATGTTGCCTTTACAGGTGTTGATCATGTAGGGATCGCTCAAGCTAAAAACCAAGATATTATGATATGTAATGCTGCTGGATATGCAAATCAAGCAGTTGCGGAATTAACAATTGGTTTAGTATTAGATGTGTATCGTCATATCACTCAGGGGGATAAAGAAATTCGTGGCGCTAATTTCTCAGGAGCATTCCAAGGTAGTGAAATTAAAGGGAAAACAGTTGGCTTGATTGGTACAGGTAAAATTGGCATGATGACTGCTCATTTGTTTAAAGCATTCGGCGCAAAAATAGTGGCTGCAGACCAATCCCGAAGAAATCCAGAAGCTAAAGCTTTAGGGATCGAGTATATGGAATTAGATGAGGTATTAACACAATCTGATATTGTGTCATTACATATACCATTATTACCAAGCACAAAGGGATTAATATCTAAAGAAAAATTACATTTAATGAAGGAATCAGCTATTTTAATCAACTGCGCACGAGGACCAATTGTAGATAATGATGCATTGGCGGATGCTTTAAATGAAGGGCGAATTGCAGGAGCTGGTATCGATGTATTTGATATGGAACCACCTATTCCTGAAGACTACAAACTATTACACGCCAAAAATGTAATTTTATCACCACACGTAGGTTTCCTTACTAATGAAGCGATGGAATTGCGTGCTAGAATTGCATTCGATAACACGATTGCATTTTTAGAGGGTAAACCTCAAAATATTATTAAAAGCTAATTCTTTGCTATTTTTCTTGCAAATCCGAAAAGTTTTTATTCGTTGTTTGATACACGCTAAATCATTTAGGGATGGTGAAGTTTGAAATTTGAAACAAGGAGAAAATACAATGACATTAAAAAAAATAGCAAGAAATGATTTGAAAAACCGTATTTTCCATTGGCCAGATATTCAAGAGTTTAGAGAACAAGAAGCGACAAAATATATTTTCTATGAAACAGCTAATACTGTTGGAGCTGTGTGGTGTATGCGGCCAGGACAAGATTTACCGATTCACTCGCATAAGCAAGCGGATGATATTTGGATTGTTGTTGAAGGAACAGCAGATTTTTATCCAGAATGTGGTGAAATGGTTCAAATTAAAGCTGGTGATATTGTTGTTGCACGTCCGGGTGAAAAGCACGGCATGACTAATACTTCTGATAAAGATTTCGTTATGTTAGGAATTGCGGGTCCAACACCAATTGGGTTTATTCCGCATTAATAGTAAAGAGTTAACTATCACGTCTGTTGATTAACTAGTTTTCATCGTAAAAAAAGAGAGGTAACACGATTTCACAGGAATACGTGGATCTTAGAACGGGGTTGTCCAAATAGTCAGATCAAAATCTGATTGTTTGGCAGCCTTTTTATTATATGGTCAACATAACTAGAGAAGCGGATTGAGGAAATGAAAGGTTTTCCTCAATCCGTTTTTTATTCGGCTTTTTAGGTAACTCCTCAAAGATCCAACCATAACACAAAAGACTCATAGGCTTAGACGAAATTTTACCTATTGTAAAAACGACCTTTTGTCTAAAGTGTGTAAAGTAATTTTTATTTTTGTTCAAAGTGAACAATGTTATTTATTTGCTCGTAACCTACAATCAAGTTAAGTAACACCATAAGAAAATACAAAAAATGGGAGTGTTATCCATGGGACAAACAGTTAAACATGACCCAAATTATTACAAAAAAATCATTTTCGCACTGTGTTTAGGTTGGGTAGTTATTTGGATTTATCGTACAATACTTACGCCAATATACCCGCAAATTCAAGAATCGCTAGGGAATATTAGCGATACACAAGTAGGACTTGTTGCATCTATTTATTTCTTTGCCTATACAGGTATGCAAATTCCATCCGGAGTACTAGTTGATAAATTTGGACAAAAGCGAGTATTAATCCCTGCGTTTGTTATTTTTGCTTTAGCAGCATTCGTCATTGGGACAAGCTCGACAATCACTCAAGTTTATGCAGGCGCCTTATTGGCAGGTCTTTCGACTGGTTCATACTATGGTGCAGCGTTCTCGTTATCGGCTAAACATATGCCTAAAGATAAGAAAAGTTTTTCTAATGCGATCATCAACAGTGGTGCCGCGTTAGGTATGGTCATTGGTCTAGTAGGTTCATCTGTTTTAGTAGGTGGTCTTGAAATCAAATGGAATTACTTGCTCTATATTACATCTGTCTTAATAGTAGCGGTAACATTTGTGTTTATGTTATTTGTTAAACAAGACAAAAAAACAGCTACAAATGAAAAAGCTGAAGATAAGAAAACTACAACACAAGACATAGAATCTCAAAGCATAAATCTATTCTCGCTAAATAAATTAGTTATTTATTTTGTCTATTTTGCAACATGTTATGGTTATTACATGATTGTGACATGGTTACCATCATTCCTTGTCACAGAAAAAGGATTCGAACAAGGTTCAGTAGGATATGTAGCTGCTTTAGTGGCAGTCACAGCAGTACCTGGAGCATTGATCTTTTCTAAGTATATTGATAAAAATGCACATATGCGTCTGAAATTAATTTTATTCTTGTTAATTGGTGCAGCTGTAACCATTAGTTTAACTGTGTTTGCACCTAACCCTGCAGTGCTTTATGCTGCACTCATTTTATATGGTTTATTAGGTAAACTTGCCATTGATCCAGTTTTAATCACATATGTAACGGATTCAGTTTCTTCCGACAGAGTTGCTAAAGCACTAGGTTTCTTTAACTTCTTTGGAATGAGTTCATCCGTTGTTGCGCCAACTCTTACTGGTTATATTGGTGATATTACTGGTTCGAAAGTATTGGCATTCTATATTGCAGCAATACTTCTTGCAGTAGCAGCAATTCTATTTTTCCTTATCGTGATGTTACGAGAGAATAAAGCAACCCCACCGCTAATTAATGAATAAAACAAAGCTACCCATCGGCGGAGATTTTCTTAATCTCCCATCGATGGGTAGCTTTGTGATTTATTTTCATTATTATGTCCATGTAAATTGAGGTGGGAAGCAAGTCTAATCTTTTAATTAAGTTTGATAATTTATAACAAAATTCGATAATTTTAAATAAAGATTGATTAAAATCATCTCTCCCGCCTTTAGGTTTTTGGTTGAGAGGTGTTTTTTATTGGATATTTACGTTAATATCACTGTAAAGTTTGTGAAGAAATGTACTTAAACTAACGGAGCAGTTTAGTTCAATAAGCATCACTATTGTATTTAGTTATTTTTCCATATGTTGTATAATTTCACATAGTAATATTTAACTTTTGGTATTTCTAATGAATTATTTCTGGAGGGAAAACACTTGTTATATTTAGCTTTATTAATTGGCATCGTTTTAATTGTAATTACGGAAAAGCTTACGCAAGCTTTTAAATTATCAAGCATTGGGGGGCTGATTGGTCAAATTTGTACATCACTTGTAATAATAATGGTCGGCAAACTTGAGGTTAGTCATATTAATCTAGGTAATCACTTTGAATTAGGATATTTGACGATTCCGTTTACTTTATTATTTCTTGTAGGTTTTACAAATGTAATGAATATAGAAAAAGCGCAAAATCTTTCAATATTGCTGTTGCCATTCGTTTCTTTAGTTTATTTCTCAATAGCAGCTTTCTTCATAGGTCATTCATTTGTTTTAATAACGGGGATTTGTTCCAGTTTAACGCTTATGTTTATTCTGCTATACGGCTATTTTACTGGTAAAGTATTTGTGGGAAGAACGCTTACTACGTCAATAGGTTTCATAATAGCCGTGCTTTCAATATCCCTCATTGAAACATCTATTGTAACAATTTATATTCCGTTATTTACTTTAGCACTACCATTCACTTTATATTATTTTATTAAAGATAAATTTACGAGTGTACAATCAATTACAATTAGCTTTTTAACAGCTATTTTATTTGGTGTATTAATGTACATAGTTCCTTTTAATACAATATGGTATTTCATTGTTGGGTTAACGAGTATTTTGGTTATCACTCAATTTTCACGTAAATATCGCTTTATTTAGAAACTAAACTTTTTATTCAACTCCCATGAAAGAACGTAGAAATCTTTCATTTTCTGTGGTGTAGCGCCGATTTTGCGCTACATGGATGGCTAACGGGGGCTTTTCTTGAAGATTATTGAGTTGCATAGGCAGCTCTTTTTTTTCTTATTGAACTAACGGAGCAGGTTAGTTGAACAAGACAGCTCTTTACTGTAGATGTAAAATTAATGAAAAGTCAAAGGGGGATAACAAATGAATATGCAATTTTTAAGTTTTTCCGAAAGACCAATTAAAGGCACTGAACTTATGATGCTCTATAAAAATGCAGGTTGGTGGGCAGAAAGAAAAGAGAATGATATTGAAAATATGTTAAAAAAGGATATTTCAATTGGTGTGTGGATTGACGGTAACCTTATAGGATTCGCTAGAGCTGTTTCAGACGGTAAATTTAGGGCGTACATTGAAGATGTAGTTATACATAATGAATTTCAAAAAGCAGGATTAGGAACGACACTTGTATCAAAATTGTTGGACGAACTTACTCATATTGATGTGATTAGCTTATTTTGTGGAGAAGAATTAATTCCGTTTTACGAGAAAAATAACTTTAAATTCAGTAAGTCTCAATATGTATTGCATAGAAAATGAAACACATCTTATTCAACTCCCATGAAAGAACGTAAAAATCTTTCATTTTCTGTGGTGTAGTGTTGAATTTGCGCTACATGGATGGCTAACGGGGTGCTTTACTTGAAGATCATTGAGTTGCATATGCAGCTCTTTTTTTCTTTATTGAACTAACGAGGCAGGTTAGTACTCTCTTTCTACGGTTGTAGTGACTGTAAGCTTCCAGCAATTCTATATTGACCATATCGATTGGAGATTTCCGTTCTTTTTCTACGTACTGATCACATTCTTCACTCATAGGGACACGACAACGATTTCTTCTTTTTGGGGTCACTTATAAAAACAAATTAAATTCAGAATAATATTTGATCTATTTTTATTTACAGAAGATATCTCTTTTCACATTTTTATAAGAAAATATGGTGAATTATTTATGTTTTGTACTCATTTATCTTTTAGTGAGGACAGGAAGAGAAACCCAAAATAATTCTAATTTTTGCATGCATCTACTTGAAAGATGAATGCTTTTTTTCGTACATAATAAAAAAATAAACATTTTTGTCACAAAACTTGTTCTTCTGGTTTCTCTATAATACAGGCATCAAATGAGAGGAGGTTTTAATTACTATGTTAACAATAAAAAAGGAAGAAAAGACGGTCTCTGATTTTACATTTGAAGATCTTTTTAAACAATACTACATTTACGTTGTCAAACAAATTTTATGGATTGTCAAAAATCAAACGATTGCCGAAGAATTAGCACAAGAAGTATTTTTACAGCTATATCGCAATGATTGGAAAGCAATTGAAAATGTACCTGGATGGCTCATAAAATCCTCTACTTATGTAGCGTATAACTATCTACGTTCTGAAAAACGGCATCAGGCAAGGATAGATAAAACTATACAATATCATGAGGTGCAACCTATATCATCATTAGATGATGACTGGATTAGAAAAGAAGATATTACAAAGGTACGAAACGTACTTAGTAGCATGAATGAGCGAGATCGAACCATATTGTTAATGAAATTTTCTGGCTTTCAATATAAAGATATCGCAGACGTATTTCAGATGGACATATCTTCTATTGGAACACTATTGGTCCGAGCCAAACAGAAATTTCGTAAGATGTATACACAAGTAGAGGGGGCATAACAAATGCGTTGTTATGATAAGGGATTTATTCAAGCGTATATAGATGGGGAGCTTCCTCATGATACAAGTAAAACATTCATAAAACATCTAGATACATGTGAAATATGTCAAGATGCATTAGTAGAAATCAGTAAGTTAAATCAATGGGAACATGTAATGTTCGAGGAAGAAGCTATACATTCATCACAAGATATCGATATTGATATTGATCAAGCGTGGAAAATATTTGAAAGTCGCTCAAAACTAGAAAATGTTTCTTATATCAATCAAAAAACTGAACAGAAGAAGGGATTGTTTACAAATATGAATAAAAAATCAAAACGCTTTATGTATGCGGCGGTAGCTGCAGCAGGGCTTTTCACAACAGCTATGATTCCACAAGTACAAGTGGCAGCTATGAATGTTGTTTCCTATTTTTCGAATGAAGTTTCAAATGATAAGGTTGTAAATGAAGGCATGAAAGATGAAAATGGTGTCACACAAGACATGATGAAAAATGGACAATACATTCCGATTGATGAGAAAATCACGGATCAAGGTATAACTGTACATTTCAAAGAATTATATGTGGCGGATTCACGTATATCTGTTCATTATAACATTGAAAAAGCGGATGGAAGTTTAGTACCGTATGAATTAGATACAACGGGATTAAATCTTAAAAGTGATGGCAAGGAAAATAGACAACAAGAAGAAAACTCAGAGTACTACGAAAAAGATGGAATCTTCTCGCAATTACCCTTTATTCAAGGAGGAAATGGCTTACCATTCAAGCTAAAAGCAGCGGGGCAAGAATTAGAGTATGTAGGTATTCGTGATAAAGATCGACCAGAAAGTGTCCTTACATTTGTGGAAGGCCCTGAGGGAAAAGATTCCTTCAAGCAGCCACTTACATTAGATGTAAATATAAATAAAATCGGAAAAGTTGCTGGATCTTGGAAGGGGCAAATTCAAATTGATCCTTCCAAGTTGAAAAAGTAAAACAAATTGAAATGAGAAAAAGAATAGAACGATATGTATCTAATACTAAGCTTATATTCTTTCTGGTTTTACTTACATGTATTTCGCACATGATTTTCACTCTATCTCTTTTAATTAAATAATCACAGAAACATCCCAATAGAGTAAACCCTATTGGGATGTGATGATAATAAAATACACATGAATCATCTCCGCCATAATTAAAAACTACGCCTTATATTTTACCATATATAAGAAAAAGCTAACCTCAGCAACCCTGATGATCATATATATATAATAATAAAATTCACATTATTTACTCGCGGAAATGGGTGGAGTCGTAAGAACTATGTTATTATCTTTTAACTGCACGCGAAAAATATATACAGGGTGATAAAAACCTTTTGTATCAGTGGATTATTACGTAAGTCCGAATTTAGTTCGGACTAGCAGAATATGAACTATTCGCCAATTGAATTTAAACGATTTAATAATCTCAAATTAGATTGTGCAATTTTATATGTTAGATTGTGAAGGAATGTACTTAAACTCCCATGAAAGAACGCAACCATCTTTCATTTTCTGTGGTGTAGTGTTAATTTTACACGACATGGATGGCTAACGGGTGCTTTACTTGAAGATTATTGAGCTGTTTTAGACAGCTCTTTTTTTCTTATTGTACTAACGAAGCAGGTTAGTTTAAGAGTGTTGTTTAACTTGTGTTCAATAATCGGGCCATTTAATTGAATAACACATTAAAAGAAAATAGATGTTTAAGTTAAGATTTATGAAAGCTTGTGAAGATGTACTTAAGTCAACGTTCAAGTTTCTTGAGGTAGGAAAAAGTAATACTAACCATTAATAGTAGGTGTTAGAATAGATTAAGTAATCGTGTTAATTAATATTTAAGAGGTGTTTTTATGAAGTTAGATGAATTTACAATTGGAGATGTGTTCGAAACTAAACCATACAAATTAACAAAAGAGGATATTATGAGGTTTGCAGGTGAGTTTGACCCCCAATATATGCATTTAGATGAGGAAAAAGCAAATCAGGGAAGATTTAATGGAATCATTGCTTCTGGGATACATACACTAGCTATTTCATTTAAGCTATGGGTTGAAGAAGGTAAATATGGTGAGGATGTTATTGCAGGAACAAGAATGAATAATATTAGATTTATAAAGCCGGTGTATCCTGATGATGAACTACATATCATTGTAAAGGTTATTGATAAGAAAGCAACAAAGAATGAAACGGGTATCCTAACGGTATTGTTATCTACTTTCAATGATAAGGAAGAAAAAGTTTTTGAGGGCGAATTATCTGCATTGATAAAGCGATGAAGGTTATTTTAAAGTATTGAACACCACCAGTTAATAGTAATTCAATTAAAGGGGACAATTCTTAAGAGGAATTGTCCCTTTTTCAATAATAGGGTGCTTTACTTGAAGATCATTGAGTTGCATAGGCAGCTCTTTTTTCTTATTGAACTAACGGAGCAGGATAGTTGAATAAGGAACAATTTAACAATGCTAAAGTTTTGATATTTTGAGATAATCAAAAGGCATCAAGACTTTGAAGGCAAGGGATAAAAATATGAAGAAATATATTTCTTTAAACTTAATTTTGTTTATAGTATTTTTGGCAGGAACCATACTTTCGATATTTATTATATATAAGGATATTGATACTTCGTTTTCTCTGAAATTAATTACAGGATATGTAATTTATCTACTTCTATATGGTATGTTTCTTATCGCAATGGTTATTGCAAATATGAGGAAGTTAAATTGGATTCAAATAAGAAAATGGATGTGTGGGATTTAGGTATTCCTTTGGCGACATCATTTGGATTGGCTTTTTCTGATTTAATGTTTTGGAAAAAGAATACAAAAAAATTAGTTGTTTCGCTAATGAACGATAAGGATTAATGCCTTTTTCTTCAAGTAAAGGTGCAGTTTAGTTGAAGTGTGTTGTTTAACTTGTTGTTCAATTTTTTGGTATAATATCTAAATGACTTTCAAATGAAATGTGGTATTACATGAAGAAATATCTTGAAAAGTATGCTATGGGTATGATTATGGCTACAATTCTTTTTTTTATTGAAGAAGGACCAGGTTTACCATTACATTTACCCATATGGAAACAACTAATCGTATCCTTCATCATTCTACCTTCTATGTGGTATTTGTTAGAACGGACGAATGATAACCATAGCGATATAGATACACCTTATTTTACATGGCAAAAGTTTAGATTACTTTTAAGTCTATTATTGGGCATAATAGCTACTTTCATTGCTGCTGATATGCTAGGGTATATTCAATATGTTAAATAGCTAAACCTAGTAATTATGTATGTAAAAAATGTACGATATTATTAATTCAATATACAAATAAAGTGCCCAAATGAAAGTTTGGGCACACATTAAAAAGTCATGAATGTTGTTAAATCAACGTTTGTGGCTTTTTGTATGAACATTAATTATGCAGCTTTTTATGCAAAGGTATATAAACATAGCTACAATAAGACTTTTCAAGAATTTGCAGAAAATTCTACAGATATGCTATATGAATAAAAACGTGCATATATAGACAATTTATAACGCTGTAAATCAGTATTTTTTAATCGGTACTTCAACTTAAACTAACAAGAACTTTAGTTGAAGAAGCGTCGCTGTTCTTATTAAACTAACGGGGTGCATTAGCAAAAGTTTTGATCGAACTTTATACCACAGCTACAGCAAGTGTACCGATAAAGTAATTCTAGAAACACTTTTCTATGTTTTGTCGCAAAACCTTTTTCAATTATTTCGTGCAAATAAAATCCCGCCAAAAAGCATTTAGAACAGCTTTTTAGCGGGATTTTACGTTTAAAACGTTATTTTCTCAGATGCAAATAATGCTAATCGTATATCCAATGAAATGTCAGGCGATTCGATAGACTGACCTAAAATCTCTTCACATTTTTTAATACGATATTTTACCGTATTACGATGAATAAATATATCTTCTGAAGTCTTTGTAAGATCACAATGGTTCGCCAAATAAACTTTCAATGTATGTTTTAGTTCTTTTTCCTTCGTCGTTTTCGGATAGGCTAATGAACCTAGTGTATACGTGATAAAAGGTTTTAATTTATTGGCTGGAATGAGTTGTAATAATTCTTCTACACTTTTAGATTTATAGAGTTCTATAAATTCAACTTTCCCACTTTCAGACTTATGATCAAAAGCTTCATTCGCTTCGAAATAAGAGAGTGGTAACTGTGAGAATTCAGTGACTTCATTACCAATACCGAATGAAAGTGTGCTATTAAAAAGTTTTTGATACTCTTTTTGGATATATTTGCAGTAATCTAAATAATATTGATGTTTAGTTTGTAATAGTATCGTAAACCGATGTTTACCTGGAGACATATAGACACTGATAGAAGGATCAATGTCAGTCAACTTATGTGTTAACCATTCAAAGGTCATTTGATAGCGCTCATTCAAATAAATATTATTTTCCACATCTCTTTCTTGATCAATCGCACAAACTATCACTTGATAGAAATTAGATGGTTGGATAAGATGTTTTTTTAAAAACTCAGGGTGCTGCTTCACTGAAATAAGATTATCAGGATGTTCAGACATTAATGTTTCGAAAAATCGGTTTACGTCTTGTTGTTCCGCTTCTTTGATTTTACTATTTTTATAAATGGCGAGACTGAGTGTATTTACGGCTTGTTCTATGGCAAGCAAGCTAAATGGATAAGTAAGCGTATTGACATTTGAAACCATCAAATAATATGGATAATATTTAAATGCTGGAACTTCAAATATAATATGTTCTTCTTGGAAAGATGCTTTATTATTAGGTGTAATTTGCTTGGAATTAAAACATCTTTTGAAGTAACTAAGATTTCTTTGAACTTGCTCTGAGTGTTCGTGGAAGTGATGGCTCATCGATTTAACTTGATGGAAAGGATTTAAGAGCATCACAGGGACTCTGAGGAGTCTGCTCATCCGTTCAATCATCATTTCCAAGCTTAAACCTCTCATAAGCATTGTATTTAATTCTTGTTGGATATCTAATGCAAAATATAACTTTTCAGTTTCTTCATCCAAAATATAGGATGATATATGATGTGTAATGGATCCAAGATTCCAACTATCAGGGATTCTAATAATTGGAAATTTTAACTCGTTGGCAAATTCTATTACTTCATCGTCGATCTTTTCTAAAAAGCGCGATAACTTAACCCCTATACCAGCAACTTGTATATCATTTAATTCTCGAATGAGATCTATTAATCCGGATTGATCGTGTTGGTAACACATACCCGTAGTGACGATAAATGAGTGTGGTGCTGTGAAATTTTTGATATCAGGCGTTTCTGTAATATCGACCATTTCTACTTCTCTTTCTAAATCTCCCTCATCATTTAACAATGTTAAATCAGAAAATTGTTGGACAGACATTATTTCTTTTAATGTTGTCACAAAAATCATCTCCTTTATCTTTGTTAGAAAAAGCCAAAATATTAATTAAATATGTAAGATGCTACAAGGATAACCTATCACTCTGATTGTATACTATTTTCAAAGGCTATTATACGTATAATCCTTTATTTCAAAATAGTAAAGGAGCATCATCTGCATGAACAAGGTCAGAATATTCTACGTGATGCTTCGTTTTTGAAAAGCGGGTTACAACAAGGATAGCATGCTAAAGTAGCTTGAACAAAGAAATTCAACTAAACCATGATAGAAACAACTACTCATGCTCCTTCTTGTATGTATTATGACACTCGGGTTATCGTTTATCCTCTAATGATTTTAATAATGACTATACCACATGGTAAATCTAAGTTTTTACATTGATTTACTATGTGGTGTTTGTTTTTTAGTAAGGATCAATTCTATTATTTACTCCGCTCACACGCCATCTTATTACATTTATACAATCGACAGCTACCAGCGTTCCTTTTTACTTGGCTACTTACACCTTTTTAAAAATTATTTGTCTAAAGTGCATAAAACGCCCCTCCATTATTGTTCATTATGTCAATGAATGGTTGTGAGGAAGGACCTATAATTAAAGTGAAGTAAGAAGGAAGGAGTGATGAGGTATGGATATTCAATCGACTTTTGAAACGTTAGATAAAAAATTCACAAGCTTTGGTGGTTTAGAACAAGGTGGAATTACACGTCTCTTATATTCTCAAGAATGGAATGATGCTGTTCTTGAGCTGGAAACAACATTCAAGGAAGAAGGCTTCGAAGCACGTTTCGACGATATCGGTAACTTATCTGGGCGACTTGTTGGCAGTAAATATCCGGAAGAAACAATTTTAACGGGATCACATATCGACACAGTAGTTGAAGGTGGTCATCTAGATGGACAATTTGGCATCTTATCTGCACTCGTGGCTATGAAATATTTAAAAGAAAAGCATGGTCAACCACTACGGTCATTAGAAGTATTATCGCTTGCAGAAGAAGAAGGTAGTCGATTCCCTTACGCATTTTGGGGGAGCAAAAACTTCTTTAACCTAGCGCGTAAATCAGATGTTGACACAATTGAAGATGCAGACGGTATTAAGTTCGAAGATGCGATGCGCCAATCAGGCTTTGATTATCGAAAAACGACTGACGTTCGTAATGACATCAAAGCATTTGTTGAAATGCATATCGAACAAGGGAAAGTGTTAGAGACAGAAAACAAAACAATCGGTGTTGTCAATGGTATCGTCGGTCAAAAACGCTACACAATCAACTTAAAAGGCGAAGCAAACCATGCAGGCACAACGCCAATGTCATTACGTCGGGATACTGTTGTTGCTTACAGTGAAATTGTTACCGATTTAACAAAACGTGCAAGAGAAATTGGAGAACCACTTGTGTTAACGTTCGGTCATGTCGTACCTGTACCAAACACAGTAAATGTAGTTCCTGGTGAAATTACGTTTTCAATAGACTGTCGTCATATTGATCAGCAACTATTAAATGATTTTGCAACAGAAATCGAAGGCAACATTAAACTAGTCGCTGAAGCAAATAGCATGACTTATGATATTCATTTATGGATGGATGAAGCGCCAACATTGATGGATCAAGAAATCGTTCAAATCATTGAACAAGCAGCAAAAAACAATGTAGGTGATCAATATAAAGTGATGCCATCTGGTGCAGGACATGATTCACAAATCTTTGCTCAATATGTTCCAACAGCGATGTTGTTTGTACCTTCTATTGATGGCATTAGTCACAATATTAATGAAGAAACGAAGATAGAAGACCTTGTTAAAGGTATTGAAGTATTGGCAGATGTACTTTATGAACTGGCGTATAAAGAATAAACATTGAAAAGGAGCGGACTTACTTATGGGTTACTTAAATCTTAATCAAGGATACAGAGAGGGTTTATTAGAAACACGTTCTGTCATTAAAAAAGATAATTACGCATTAATCACACCAGACGGCTTAGTGAATAATGTTGTACCTGGCTTTCAAGATTGTGACGTAACAATCTTAGGATCACCACGTTTAGGTGCAAGATTCGTAGATTACTTAGTAACGGTTAAAAACGAAGGTGGAAATAACACTGGTTTCGCTGGTGATGGTATTCAATCGTTTGTATACGTTATTTATGGCACAATCAACGCTTATGCAGATGGTGAAAAATACGAATTAACGGCAGGTGGCTACTTATATGTACCGCCGCACTTACAGTTAACTTTTGAAAATAATAATAACGGTGAGGATAGCCGCTTATTTTTATATAAAAAACGTTATCAACCACTAAAAGGGCATCCACTTAAAGGACATACACCTGAAGTAGTGACAGGTAATGTGAACGACATTAAACAAGAAGCTTATGAAGGTATGAAAGAAGTATTAGTTCAAGACTTATTACCAAAAGAGATCGGATATGACATGAACATTCATATTCTTTCATTCAAACCAGGTGCTTCACATGGTTACATTGAAACACATGTCCAAGAACACGGTGCGTACGTTTTAAGTGGGCGAGGGATGTATAACTTAGATAATGAATGGATGCCAGTTGATAAAGGGGACTATATTTTTATGGGCGCTTATGTACCACAAGCAACTTATGCAATTGGTTTAGATGAACCATTCTCCTATATTTATTCCAAAGATGCAAACCGAGACATTGACCTTTAAAGAGGAAGTCTAATTAATTAGGTATGTCCGATATAAAAGAAATTCACTTATGTAGAATCTGACAAATTATTTTAATCATGTAAGGCAAGGGGCTGACAAGATGCGAGTATCACAAGAAGAACTGTTTAATTTAATGAAACAGAAGTTTATGAAAGCGGGATTAAATGAAGGAGCGGCACATGATGTTGCAGATGTATTAACATACGCCGATCATAGAGGTATTCACTCCCATGGTGCCGTACGTGTTGAATACTATTCTGAACGAATCGCAAAAGGTGGTATTACTGCAAATCCAAATTATACATTTGAACAAACAGGACCGTGCTCTGCAGTTTTTGGCGGGGATAATGGTCCAGGTCATCAAATAGCTAAACAAGCGATGGAAAAAGCGATTGAAATGGCCAGAAAATCCGGTGTTGCCGTTGTAGGTATGAAAAATATCTCGCATAGTGGTGCGCTAGGTTATTTTGTTGAGATGGCGGCAGAACAAGATATGGTTGCTCTAAGTATGTGTCAATCAGATCCAATGGTCGTGCCGTTTGGCGGAACTGAACCTTATTTTGGGACAAACCCAATTGCCTATAGTGCACCGTCTGCTGATGACCGCATCATTACATTTGATATGGCGACAACTGTCCAAGCATGGGGCAAAATTTTAGATGCAAGAAGTAAAAATGCATCAATTCCAGATACATGGGCTGTCGATGCAACTGGTGCACCTACAACGAATGCAAGAGATGTTCACGCACTCCTGCCAATTGCAGGTCCAAAAGGGTATGGCCTGATGATGATGGTAGATATTTTATCAGGTAGTCTTCTAGGAGTCCCACATGGTATACACGTGTCTTCTATGTATCAAGACTTAACTAAAGGACGCGATTTAGGTCAAATTCATATCGTAATTAACCCTGCCTATTTCACAAATTTAGATACTTTTAAACAACAAATTTCAACGATGCTTAATGAATTAAAAAATCAACCAGCGGCAGAGGGCTATGGAGAAATTTATTATCCAGGTGAACGCGGTATATTAAGAAGTAAGGAATATGATAAGGAAGGTATTGAAATCGTAGACGACATTTACAACTATCTTGTGTCAGACGACGTTCATTACGATCGTTATCACGGAAAAAATAGATTTGCAGAATAATAAAATGGAGGATCATCATGTTATACACAATTATCAAAGAAAACACTTATAAAGACTCCATCGTGTTAATGCTTTTATCAAATAAGTTATCTGCAATTGATGGTGTAAACAAAGTATCAATCATGATGGGAACACCAGCGAACAAAGACATTTTTAAATCTTCTGGCTTAGGCACGGATGAATTAGAAAAAGCAAAGCCAAATGATATTGTCATCGTTGTAGATACAGATCAAGAAGAAAAAGTAGACGAAGTGAAAGAAGAAGTAGAGGTAGCTTTAAAAGGTGAATCAGATTCACAAGATACGTCTAAAGGTCAAGAAGCACACAACTGGAAACGTGCAATGGAGCTTGCTAACAATCCGAACTTAGCGTTAATTTCAATTCCTGGTCAATATGCAGCGATGGAAGCGGAAAACGCATTGAACGAAGGCTTACATGTATTTATGTTCAGTGACAATGTTTCGAAAGAAGACGAAGTGAAATTAAAACAAAAAGCGCATGAAAAAGGGTTATTAGTGATGGGTCCAGACTGTGGTACTGCACTTATTCACGGCGTACCTCTTGCCTTTACAAATAACGTCAACGAAGGCGATATCGGTATTGTTGGGGCATCAGGTACAGGGATCCAAGAAGTGACAACAATTATTGACCGTTATGGTAAAGGTGTAACAAACGCTCTTGGTACAGGTGGACGTGATTTATCGACGGAAGTTGGTGCCATCACGATGTTAGATAGCATCAAAGCGTTAAATCAAGATCCGAAAGTAAAAGTGATTACAGTGATCTCCAAACCACCTGCAGAGGAAGTACAACGTAAAGTATTAAACGTATTAAGAAATATTAACAAACCAGTTGTAACACTATTTTTAGGTGACAAACCTTCCTATCAAGAAGATAGCATCTATCATGCTTATACACTAGAAGAAACTGCAGTTGTAGCTGTCCAATTAGCTAATGGGGACAAACCGAATTTTGAACCGACAACAGTTGAACATGTAAACGTTTTTTTACAAGAATCACAAGTTGGGATAAAAGGTTATTATTCAGGCGGTACATTAGCATCTGAAGCAGCGATGCTAGTGAGAGATGCGTTCAAAGATACAATAACGGAAGAAAAGAACGATAGCTATGTGTTAAAAACAAAAAATCATGAAATTATCGATTTAGGTGATGATGTTTATACAAAAGGTAAACCACACCCGATGATTGATCCTGAAAAACGTATCGAAATGCTTGAAAAATCCGTCAACGATCCTGAAACAGCGGTCATTATGATTGATAACGTGATCGGTAACGGTGGTCATGAAGATATGGCCAGTGAACTAGCACCAACAATCAAACGTATTTTGGACAATGCACGTCAAGATGGTCGTCAACTTGCAGTACTTGCAACGGTTGTAGGTACAGCACAGGACATCCAAGGTTATGATAAACAAATTGAGATCTTAAAAGAGAGTGGTGCAATTATTTGTAAGACAAACGACCAAATGGTTCGCACAGCTATCGAACTTGTAGGCGGTACAGTGGAACAACCAATTGTTGATGTACAAAAATTTGACTATACAAAAGAAAATTTAGCAGTAGATGATAAAGTTATGTCCTTAATCAATTCGAAGCCTAGCGTAATCAATATTGGACTAAAAAGCTTTACGGAAGCTGTTCAAAACAGTGGCTCGGAGTGTGTTCAATTTAACTGGCGTCCAATTGCTGGTGGCGATGAGAAGCTAATGAAAGTACTTCAATTCTTAAACTATTATGAAGGAGGTACAATCTAATGGGTTATAGAACAATAAATGAAGCGAACGAAGCCGTTATTCAAAAGATCATAGTAGCAGCACCATTCTTAACAAATGTTGTACCTGCTAAGTCTGTCATTCCTGAATTAAAAGAGTATGTATTATTACATGCTGGACCTCCAATGAAATATGAAAACATGACAGATCCTATGCAAGGTTCCTGCGTTGGCGCAATCCTTTTTGAAGGATGGGCAAAAGACGAAGAGGATGCACGTAAATTACTTGAAAACGATCAGATTACATTCATTCCATGTCACCATGTGAATGCTGTTGGACCAATGGGTGGTATCACTTCACCTAATATGCCAGTACTCGTTGTTGTTAACCAAGAGAGTGGTCATGAAGCTTACTGTCAGATGAACGAAGGGATTGGAGCAGTGTTACGCTTCGGTGCTTACAATGAGCAAGTAATCAAGCGTTTACACTGGATGAAAGATGTATTAGGTCCAGTGTTAAGTAAAGCATTAAGAACATTGGATGAAGGCTTGAATGTGAACGTATTGTTTGCGAAGGCTATTGCCATGGGTGATGAATTCCACCAACGTAATATTGCTGCTTCACTTGCGTTTTTAAAAGAAATAGCGCCAATTATTACTACATTAGAAGACGTTGAAAAAGAACACTGTACAGAAGTAATCCAATTCTTAGCCGACACGGACCAATTTTTCTTAAACATTGCCATGGCGGCTGGTAAAGCAATGATGGATGCAGCACGTACAATCGAACACGGTACAGTTGTTACTGCAATGTGCCGAAACGGTGAAAACTTTGGTATTCGTATTGCGGGTATGGGGGACGAATGGTTTACGGCTCCTGTTAATACGCCACAAGGATTATATTTCACTGGTTACTCAGCAGACGATGCTAACACAGATATGGGTGATTCAGCGATTACAGAAACAATCGGTGTTGGTGGTATGGCAATGATTGCAGCCCCTGCAGTAACGCGCTTCGTTGGTACAGGTGGATTTAATGATGCACTTGAAACTAGTAATCAAATGACTGAAATCTGTATTAGTGAAAACCCGAACTTTGTCATCCCAACGTGGGACTTCAAAGGCGCATGTTTAGGCATCGACGCTAGGAAAGTTGTTGAAACAGGCATCACACCAGTTATCAACACAGGTATTGCCCACAAAATTGCGGGTTACGGACAAATCGGTGCCGGTACAGTCCATCCGCCAATCGAATGCTTTGAGAAAGCTATCACAGCATATGCCGAAAAGCTAGGCTTTAACGGATGATTTTACAAGCAAGTGCGGTTGGTTCAATCGCACTTCAATTATTGCATGAAGGAAAAACCTTTACCGTGCACAGTATGTTTGAAAAAGGGTTAAATATGGTTGATCAACATGGTGAATTGATATTTGCTGGTACCGATGAAAACGGGACATTTCCGTTTGGCATCTTGCTTAATCCACAAACGAAACAAACGATAAAGACCCATATTCAAGTAGGCGATACGTTAACAATTCGTCATAATCGTCTTTCTCATAAGCATTTTGACATGCTGTTGAATTCTAAAACACTCCCTTTAAATATGGATTTTGAACGTGCAAATATTACTCAATTAAAAGAAAATTTTCAATACATTTCATTTGAATCCTATGAATCAACAGATTTTCAACTTGCACGTGTGTCGTCTTTGATCAATCGGTTACACGATCCAACCGAACATCTTGACGAGACATTCCGTTACTTCATTGGACGTGGACAAGGTTTAACACCAACTGGTGACGATATACTGGTCGGCATATTGTATGGACATTTTATTAATAATTTTATCGAACATAAACATCTCGAAACGTTAAAAGCTTTAATCAAGGAACCTTTAACAACCATTGTTAGTAAGCGCTTTCTAACATGTGCTTTAGATGGTCTATTTAGTTCGAAGATTACAGCTTTGCAGTATGATCCATCTATAGAAAGCATGAAGCGGCTTATAGATGTAGGATCATCATCAGGGATGGATACGTTATATGGCATTTACATGTCGTTAACTAAGGAGTGAAAGAAATGGGGAAAAGTGTAGTTATTGCTTTGGGTGGTAATGCCATTTTACAGCCGAAACAAGAAGCAACTTATGATAATCAATTTAAAAACGTAGTGTCTGCAACAGGCCATATGGTGGAAATTCGAGAAGCGGGGCATAATATTGTCATTACACACGGCAATGGTCCGCAAGTAGGAAATATTATTGCACAGAACGAAGCTGCTAAAAATGTTGTCGAACCACTTCCAATCCATGTTTGTAACGCAGAATCACAAGGTTTCATTGGTTATATGCTAGAAAAAGCATTAAAAAACCATATTAAAGAACGACACATTGCTACAAATGTGGTGACATTGTTAACAATGGTTGAAGTGGCTAAGGATGATCAAGCGTTTGAAAATCCGACTAAACCTATTGGTGTATTTTTCTCGGCGGAAGAAGCGAAACGTTTAGAAGCGCAAGGCTTTACGATGACAGAAGATGCAGGACGGGGTTATAGACGAGTTGTCCCTTCACCAGAACCAAAAGTGATTCATGGTATAGACGAAATTAAACGTTTAATTGATGATACGATTGTTATTTCATCTGGTGGTGGCGGTATACCTGTATATCGTGAAGACAGTGGTCAATTACATGGTATTGAAGCAGTCATTGACAAAGATCGTTCAGGATTAAAGCTTGCGCAACAAGTGAATGCGGATGTTTTCATGATGTTAACAGATGTACCAAATGTCTATATTAATTTTGGGAAAGAAAATGAGCAAAAGCTAAGCCACATTACAGTAACAGAAGCTGAACAGTATGTTGCAGAAGGACAATTCCCAGCAGGTAGTATGTTACCAAAAATGCAAGCAGCTATAGAATTTGCAAAATTAGGGAAAGAGTCAATCATTTGTTCAATCGATCAAGCAGTAGCAGCATTAGACGGAAATGCAGGTACACGCATAACAATTTAAGCTGAATTAGTAGTTTGCAACGTCTAGGAGCGACATATAGAGTTCTCTAGACGTTGCAAACTTCATGTCGTCTATTTACTTCGAAATTATTGAACGGCTCTTAAAAGGGATTCTAATAGCCTTTAAACAAACAAGAGGAAAGTATATGAATCGGTTGATTTAATTTAAGAGTCCAAAACTATTTGTCTTAAAAATGGAGAAATAGTTTTGGACTTTTTATATTTAGGGAAAAAAGGGTAATAAAGTATAATATAATATAAATTAATAATTTGTAATACAGTTTGAAAACTTCTAAGACTCACGGCTATTACATATCAATATTCTGTGTTTTGAAACAATAAAAATGTTTATTTAAAGGGGAGAAAATTAAAAGATGTGTGTAACTATTTATAACGGAGAACGTTCTGAAGAAAGTATTCAATTCGAAAAATGGTTAATCGCAGAAAGTAATAAAGAGAGTTTTTCTAGTATTGCAAACACAGAACAGTTTGTTAAGGAAAGAGGAACTGAAAACACTAAACCGTATGTTATTGGAGAGGATATTACATTTTTAAGTGAAGTTAAGGAGCAAGTGTTCGAGGGAATAAAGGTTTTCACATTAAATGACGAAAAGTCTTTGAAGCAAAAAGCTATTCTATATATACACGGTGGTGCTTGGACGAATCAACCTTTAAATTTACATTGGTTGTTCTTGGATAAAATGGCGCAATCTTTGAATGCGAAAATAATTGTTCCGATTTATCCTAAAGTACCTCATTTTAACTATAAAGATACTTATCCGAAAATTCTAAACCTATATAAAGAAATGCTTGCATCTGTTGAAAATTCCAATCAATTAACGATCATGGGTGATTCGGCAGGCGGTAATATAGCACTTGGCCTAGCTCATCTTTTAAAAATGAACAATTTGCCTCAACCGAAAGATATTATTTTATTATCAGCAAGTGTTGATTTGAGTTTTGAAAATTCTCTTATAGCTGAATATGAAGAAAAGGATCCGATGTTAGCAAGTGAAGGAATGGTAGTCATTACTAAGTTATGGGCAGCTGATAAAGATTTAAAAGACCCATTGATTAGTCCAATATACGGTGACTTTAAAGAACTTGGAAAGATTACTCATTTTATTGGAACACACGAATGTTTATATCCAGATGCAATAAGACTTGATGAAGAACTAACAGAACAGGGAATTGAACTCAATACCTTTGTTTATCCGAAAATGAATCATGTGTTTGTTGTTATGCCAATCCCTGAAGCACTAGATGCTCAACAGAAAATTATAAATATAATTAATAAATAAATGCTGTTTTTTCAAGCGTAGAACATATGTTCTGTATGCAAATAGATCAGGTTAGCAATATAGTGATGAATTCATATATCAATTGAATTATGCAAAATAGAGGACGTATTTATATCTAAACTAGCGAATATGGTTTATCAGAAGTCAGGATTTATAAATGGCTTAAACTTTATTCTCCAATTGAAGGTTAACTGCAACTGAAATAGCAGACTATGATTATTTCGCGCTTTAAAGGGCTTAGAAGTACGAACGCATTATAAGACAGCACGCATACGTAAAGGGAATTGTTGGGTAATGTATGGACGTTTGGTTGGTAAAAGTAGTTCAAATCTTTAGCCGTAAATGAATTTTGACAAAGTGGATTATCTATTAAAGGGATTAAGCTGGAGGGAACAAACAATGGATGCAAAGACACTTTTGTTACAACAATGGGCAAGCTGCTTAGATGAAGAAGACTGGTTTCCAGCACTTGAAAAAGTGCTGGAGGAAATTACTTTTGAACAGGCAATTTGGAAACCAACTGACGGAGCAATGAATTCCATTTGGGAATTAGTTTGTCATTTACTTTTCTATAAAAAGAGACTTCTGATGCGATTTCTTGGTGATACAGCGAATGAACCACAGGCAGATAATAATGAATCTACATTTCGATTACCAACTATGACGTTTGATAATTGGAAGGAAACAAAACAAGAATATTATGATGTGCATCGTGAACTTGAAAAAATACTAGCAAAAGCAGAACAAGAAGATTTGTATCGACAGATTCCTGGAGAAAGATCATTAGTGCTTGAAATGAAGAGTTTAGCATTACACGACGCATATCATATTGGGCAAATAGTATTCCTAAGTAAAATGCAAGGAGCTTAGTCAGTTAAACTCAGCTTTTAAAAAAGCTTCATTAGTTTTACAGAAATAAGAATGGGAACGTCCAAATCGGAAGTTCCCATATTTTATACGTAAAAAACAATACTATTTAAATTTTTTTTGCTGTTTTGTCTCACTGTTATTAGTATACTTTTCATTGATATGTAACTTCCTATAATTTATATTATGTAAACTAAAATTATTTGGCGTGGAGGAGGGCTTGGATACGTCAACTACCCATAATATCTGTACTTTTCGACTTGTCATTCTGAAGTTCCTTATAATTATCATGTGAACGATAACTCTCCTTTTTTACGATAATGGGATGATTTTGTACGGATAATAATTATTGTTTAATACGATATCTGGAGGTTTTATACTTGCAACTACATGCAGTCTATTGATGAATTTGTTTTGTATATCGAGATTGAAAAAAATTACTCGCTTAATACAGTCACTAGTTATGAATACGATTTACAACTCTTCTTAACCTTTCTAACGGATCATGACTGTTCAACCTGTCTAAACGAGATCACCAAGACCCAAGTACGTCGTTTTATCCAATATCTATTAGAATCATTAAAACAAAAACTTCGTTCGGTGAACCGAAAAATTTCTTCATTAAAATCATTCACAAAATATTGTTTAAAGGAACAATATTTTGTGAATGATTTTACGCGCGTGATTGAATCGCCAAAGACCGATGATAAACTTCCTGTCTATATGACATTAACGGATCTAAAGCAGCTATTTGACTATTTAGAACGCGCCCAATCACGTTTTTCGATGCGGAATGAGATAATGTTTAAATTGTTAGCAACAACAGGTCTGAGGCGTTCTGAGCTCGTTTCATTGATCTGGGAACAAGTTGATTTGGTAAGTGAAACAATTCGAATAGAAGGAAAAGGGAAAAAAGAACGTATATTGCCCCTTCATCCACACTTAATGCCGCTTCTGGCATCTTATAAAGCTTCTCAACAATCCTAGCCTTGTTCCCGACAGCCCTTTATTCCTCGATTCTTCTACAATATAAACAAAAATACCCTATAAGATGACAATTTTGAAAGTGTCTATCTTATAGGGTGCATTTTAAAACGTAAACTTCACCTTTTTTCTAATATTTATACGCTAACTGCAGCATACGTAATTATAACTTTTTTAATCCTTTTTTCAATGAACCCCCACAATGGATAAGCTACTTCTATGTCTTCTTGTAAACTATCCCTTAGCGTTCAGATTTAGCCTCTCTGAAGTCTCAAGGAAAATTATTAGCAGTTAAACTATTGCGAATTTCACGCTTATTTTTCAGGTGAATAGATAGTATTACTATTTCCATTAATAATTAACACTGATTTACCTGGTATTGTCTTGCCTTGATAGTTAATTTCATTTTCTGAAAAATTTGCGACTACTCTTAATGCTTCACCATATTCAGTCATTTGAACAAGTCTATCATCTGATATAATTTTAAAGTCTGTCATTTCTTTCGTTATTGCTTTTTTGCTAAAATTTGACCATACCTTTGAATGCCTTACAATTGTTTCTTTATGTTCTTCCCACTCGTGTTTATCTATATGATATAAAGGTGGAACATTATAAAGTATCTCATACAACATTCTATTTGTTATTTCATCTTTAAATTTTAAGGTTCCCCATCCCCACCAATGAGTTGTGATCACTGAATCGTTGTAAACCAACTTATACAATGGGATCGTGTAGTTTGAATCCAAAAATAACTTCTTGTACTTATCCTTTAGTGGTATTTGTTTAGAAAACATTTCGGGAACTCCACCATTACTCGAATAGTATCTCCCTACGTAATACTCACTTTGTTTGTTTTTTGCCATATCCTCGTCCATCCAAGAAAATGATGGCGTTTCTATTCCATGTGCAAAGGCAATAGATTTGCTAGCAAAATCATTTCCGCCCTCAGTTCCTACTACCATATTCCATTCTTTTTGCAGATACTCCATTCTCTTAATCCTAGCCTGGATATCTTCCTTTTCAGTAGTAATATGTTCTGGCGAATAGTCATCAAAGATTTCTCCAGTACCATCTGTGTCTAAAAACCATGAGTTAAATGCTAAGCCAGTATTTAAAATCGAAGTTACTCTTTCTTTTACACTAGGCATTGCAAGCGTCGGATTCAACTTTCTACCTGCACCTTGGAATCCTTCAATCTTTTCTCCATTTTTATTTGTTACAGTTGCATTCTCGTAAAGTGAAGTGTCCTTAAATTTAGCAGTTTCCCACTTCTCTTTACCTGGTTCATGGATTGAATGATATGAATCATAGGTACCAAATAGATAGCCGAATTCTTCTGCTTCTTTTACTAACTCTGGTTTAATGAATCCTTCCTGCCAATCATCCAAGCCGATCCACATATTTTCTAGCCCAGAATCCTTCATGTCCTTTATCACATCCACAGTATTAGCATCTGCCCACTTCTTTATTGGGTCAACTACATCTCCAAGCATGCTTTTTAATAATCTCTTATTTAGGTCAATTAATTCAACGGGATTTAATTTTTCTATTCCCTTGTTTAACAGCCTCTGAGTATCTTTATCTGTTTCAGTAAATACTTCCGGATTATAGAATTCCTTTAGTTGCATTACGGCACTTAAGGCTTTTATTATTCTTTTTTTATTGTATTTATCTACATAATCTAAGGTTTTTAAATCTTCAAAAGCTGATGAAAGCTCTGATCCATCCTCAACATTAGTAGTTAATAGCCCCTGAATCCATAATTTCAGTTTTTCGGGAAAACTGTCTCTCAGCTTTGCCCATTTAATATTTTCTTCTGAAATCACAGTTCTGTCCCAAAAATAAGCATGAGGTGCTCCATAAAGCTTTTCAATATTACTATTTTCTTTAGCCTTATCCGCCAAGCTTTTGAAGTTCCCTTGTTCAATCAAATAATTTTTATAGGTCTTTGCAACATCTACTGGATTTTTTTCCGTTAAATATATTCTGAAACCATATTCCTTCTCTTTATTAATAGTTGGAAACTCATGATTAAAAGTAAACTCAATATCGTTTTCTGTATTATAAACAATTTCACTATTATAAGGGTTTTTAATTATATATACTAGTGAATACCCACTTTTATCAACTGCAAAAAATTGCATAGATAAAGCCTCAATTACCTTCATTTTTTCTTCACTTAAGTAATTTTTCCAAATTGAATCATTGCTTGGAATATACTTCCCTTGATTTAATGGGAGCATATATCCGTCACCTTTCACTTTTGGCCATGCAAACATGTTGTCTTCATCTTTGCTGGATTTTATGGTTACATCAACATACTTATCTTTTTTTTCGATATCAACCTTAATTCCCTGTTCTGCATAGTTCCAGCTAATGTTATCTCCACTGTCTTTTAAATTTGAAACTTTCATTTTCCACAATGGTTCCGATACTTTCTCAGTAATTCCATTGGACTCGACCTCAAGCGCAAGTGTCTCAGGATCCACACTAAAGTTAAAGTCTAAATTATTTATTTGTGGCGTAACCTCTCTACCTTTATTAGTTTTTTCTTCCTTACATCCCGTAAGAACGCTTGTCAATATTGCAGCAATTAACATGATTGATAGAATTTTTTTCATGTAACACACCTCCATACCTAGAGTAATATCGGTTTGTTACACGAATGTCACAAAAAAACTCTAACCTATTATTTTTTAATTCAAAATAAAAGGTAAGCCCAAATCCTTAGTAGAAAGATTCTATTTTTTGATTTTCCAATTCGTAAAAAGTTCTCCAAATATTTTCTAAATCATTTATGTCAATTTCGCCAACCCCAATAGTTTGGAAATAAAGAAATAAGGTCTTTCTATTGTAGATATGGCTGAAAAATAAGGTATTGATAGAGAATACACATTGCAACAAAAATCCTAAGAGTGAGGTAGCAATCAAAAAACAAAAGAAAAGATGAAAAGGAAGTACGTAACTTTTCACAAAAGGAACTTCGCTGCTTTTAGAAGGTTTATCGCTTCAGCAGCCAAAAGCGATAACGAAATCTGCAAAAGGCTTCTTTTAAACCCACTGGTATAATCATCCATAACTTATACTGAACGGAAATGTGGTGAATGATTTGAAGAACGTTCCTAATCGAGAAAATCAAAATTAACGATTAATTCGAATGCTTGAGCAACAATTAGCTCAGTCAAATCGACAAATCGAAGCATTGACTGAACAAGTTCGCCAATTAACCAAGGCTTTATATGGTTCGAAATCGGAAAAATCAAAGTATCAAGGGCCAGACGGACA
The DNA here is from genome assembly GCF_050280145.1 of Lysinibacillus sp. NPDC093688. Classification (NCBI taxonomy): domain Bacteria; kingdom Bacillati; phylum Bacillota; class Bacilli; order Caryophanales; family Bacillaceae; genus Lysinibacillus; species Lysinibacillus sp. NPDC093688. The sequence goes on along the minus strand of NZ_JBNNUX010000004.1, from coordinate 136,093 downwards.
AGGCTCTTTATTCGATGACGATCCGTCTTTTAACGAATCTGAGCACACAGAAGAACAAAGCTCAGCGACGGTCACTTATACTGTTAACCGTAAATTACAAAAAAACGGAATGATTCTTTTCATGATGGGATTGAAATAGAAGAAATTCACCATCATCCCACCAATACACAATGCGACTGTTGCCTTGGCCCAATGACCGAAGCCGGTACAACTATTGCGCGTGAAGAGGCAAAATTCATTCCGGCAAAAATGATGCGCATTCAGCATATTGAACATACCTACGAGTGCAAGCACTGCAAAATGGATGCCACACAAAAAGCACAAATGAAACGTGGGAAAGCCCCACAAGCTGCCATTCAGCGAAGCATTGCGGGACCTACCGTTCTAGCAAAACTCAGCTATGATAAGTTCATCCAATACTTGCCTCTTTACCGTTGGGAACGATATGTCCTGCTTACGAATGATAAGAACTTATCAAACTGGGTGTTCCGTGCCAGCAATGAAATAAGACCGTGCTTTTTCATACGTGTGAGTACTCCGTAAAGTGTCCCTGTCCCCCTTAAAAGAAAATTGTTAAGGAGAAATACTCCAAATTAACTTTTTATCCTATGATAGATATAGTAACAACCACCTGCTAAGCTTGTCACTCTTATGAATATTTTTTATGAATATTGGACAAATCTAATTAAACGATAATTAGCATTATTTAAACGAATAATCCCCTTTTGAACGATAAATTATAGGAACCATCCGATAACTTGAAAGTTGTGACTAAGGTATTTATATTATGTAAACTAAAAATATTTGGCGTGGAGGAGGGCTTGGACGTCCACTACCCGTAATTGTATATGGACAAGAATGTACAGACAAATTAAAAATGATGTTGACACTTATGATTATCTACTTTCTTTTCAACAATGAACTAATGTTTTGTAGAAGGACAATTAGTCTTGGACGCTTGAGGCAAATAGTTTCGGACTACTTTTATCTACCCAAAATCTATACTACAAAGTCAATTATAAAAAGACTGTTAGCTTTCACTAACATTAGAAATTTATATTCTACAATTATATTTCAACCTCTGTTTCAGATAAATTCAATGCTTTTCCGCCCACCTTTACCTCAATAATTTCTTTCCCTTGAGTGGTTAACGCTATAACTATTTCTGAAGGTTTTTTCATAGAGTAACCTTGCTCAACAGATATATTAATAACATGTTCAGGTTTGATTTTACCATATTTATATAGATAACATGAAAGGGCACCATTGGATGTACCAGTTGCAGATTCTTCTGGAATTCCATATAAAGGTGCCAAATTTCTACAGTGAGCATTTGAACCCTTTAGTGATTCAAGGGTAAAAATATGATAACCAATGGTATTATATTTACTGCTGATATTTCTTACTTTTTCAAAATCTGGCTTTATAGAATTTAATATATCTAAGTTTCTAATCGGTATAAGTATATCCCTAAGGCCAGTAGATACAATTTGCACTGGTAGATCCCTCAACATTTCATCTATAGTAATATTTAAGGAATCTGCAATTTCCTCCTTGTCTATTATTTCATAATAGCTTGGAGCATTTTGATCCATCATAATTGATAGGTCTTCCATTACTTCTACATTTAAAATTCCAGCCTTTGTTTCTTGAGAATATTTTCCTGGTTTAATATATCCTTGGCTTGAAAGTGTATAGAACGCTGCTATCGTTGCATGGCCACAAAGATCAACCTCTTCATTAGGTGTAAAGAATCTAACCTTGAAGTCAGCAAGGTCTGACTTCATGACAAAAGCAGTCTCACTAAAACCGATGATACCTGCTATTTTTTTCATGTCCTCATCTGATAGATATTCAGCGCTAAGTACCACTCCGGCAGGGTTCCCTCCCTCAATGGATTTTGCAAATGAATTTAATGTATAAACTTTTAACTTCATAATATGATTCCTCCAAATTGTATATCGATTTTATATTTGCACGATTGTCCCAACATTCATTTCTTCTGCTTTTGATACAATATATTTTGAAACTGCAAGATCCTGCAATGCTATGCCAGTACTATCAAAAATCGTAATTTCTTCCTCACTTGTACGTCCTTTCGCATTTCCAAGTATGAATTGTCCGATTTCAGTCAAATTGTTTTTGCCTAATATACCAGCCCTTATAGCACTTTGTGTTTCTCCGACTGTCGATGCTTGTGTAATATCATCTACATATACAGAAGCTACCTCAAAGATCTTTTCATCTATTTCCTGTTTTCCAGTCATGTCTGCCCCCACACAGCTGAAATGTATGCCTGGCTTAATCCACTCTTTAAAAATCAGTGGTTTTCGCGAAGGCGTTATCGAAATTACTGCATCGGTTCCTTCCAAAGCTTTCACTGGATTTTCTACAGCTAGAAACTGAACTGACTCAATTCGTTGTTTCCAGCTCTTATTATTAGTATCGTTGATATCATTTATGATTTTATCTAGTTCCGTCTTTATTGAATACTGGAATTTTGATGCATTTTCATATTTTACGGGGTCATATATAAATACCTTGTTGATTGTCTGAACTTGAGATAGAGTGGCTGCTATTTGAAAAATCGCCTGAACTCCTGTACCTACAATCATTAGTGTTTTTGAATCTTGTTTTGACAGGTGTTTCACGCCTATTGAACCTGCTGCTCCAGTACGCATTCCTGTCAAATAACTTGCGTTGATCACTGCCTTAGGAAACCCATTCTTCAAATCAAATAACATAGTCAGCCCAGTTATAGCTGGAAGCCCTTGATTTTTATTATCACCAAACCATGAAACGAGTTTTAATCCAAATACATCTTCTTCATTAAGCATCCCGGATTTAATATCCATTTCTGCCCTACCCTCAAAAATCACCTCAGATACCATGGAGAATAGTCTCACCTGATTGTTGGCTTTAAGCGCATAGGCTTTTTCTACACATGCTACTGTATTCTTGATATCAAGAATGTTCTTAACATCATTATCACTTAGAATTCTTATTGGTACCATAGTTATCATTCTCCTTTAAAATTTTTATATCTGTTAATGAAATTGTATTTGAACAACAACAAAAAGTCTCCAACCATTCTTGGTTGTTATTTAACCAACCAAATGATAAGTTAAAAGTACTATGATTTTGGAGGAATTTCATGTTAGATATAAACTGGAGACCTGATAGAAATAATCCTACTAGATTGAATATACAGATTGTTAACTTCATAAAAGATAAAATAGCAACTGGAGAATGGCCAGTTGGTTTCAAATTGCCAAGTCAGCGGACACTTTCTGAAATTTTCTGTGTAAACAGAAGTACCGTAGTATCTGCCCTTGAAGAGCTGGCAGCTGAAGGCCTTATTAGCGGTAATGCTGGTGGAGGTACAAAAGTAATAAACAATACATGGACATTAATGTCCATTAATCATTCACATAATTGGCTTCCCTATATATCTTCGGGATTACATCAAACAAATCAAAATATAATGCAGCTGATCAATCAGGCTGAATTCCAACCTGATATCATCCGAATGGGGTCCTGCGAACCTTCCCCTGATTTAATACCTAACAAAATGATTCAGGGCGTACTAAAAAAACTGTCTAAGTCTATGGCATCGCTGGGCTATGAAGAACCAAAAGGAAATATCCATCTAAGAAGAGAGGTATGCACATACCTTAAAACAATAGGAATAGAAGCTGATCCATCCTCAGTTTTGATTACCTCTGGTGTTTTGCAGGCACTGCAGCTTATTTCCCTTGGCCTTTTGCACACGAACTCAGTAGTATATGTTGAAAAGCCATCCTACCTATACTCTCTTAGAACCTTTCAATCGTTCGGAATGCAGCCTTCGGGAATTAAGCTGGATGAAGAAGGTATAGAAATAAAAGAATTGGTTGATCGACATAGGCGGAGAAAAGGAGCAATGCTTTTTACAATACCTACTTTTCAAAATCCTACCGGGAGTGTCATGTCACTTGAAAGAAGAAAAACGCTTGTTGATGCATGTGATAGGGAACGTTTGCCTATTATCGAGGATGATGTATATAGGGAGCTTTGGTTTGATGAACAACCTCCACAGCCAATAAAGGCAATTGATAACAATGGACTTGTATTATATATTGGTGGATTATCGAAGAATTTAAGTCCTGGTCTCAGGATTGGATGGATTGTCGGATCAGAAAAAGTCATTGAAAGATTGGCAGATATAAAAATGCAAACTGATTATGGAACCAGCTCACTCTCCCAGAATGTAACCACAGAACTATTCTCTAGTGGTCTTTATTATCAGCATAACGAAATAATGAGGAAAAATGTTAAGATCCGAAGAGATGTTGCTCTTGAAGCATTAAAGAAATATTTTACCGGCATCGGTACATGGAATATCCCTAGGGGCGGATATTTCATCTGGCTTAAGTTAAATGAAGGTATATCCATGTACCAGCTTTTTACTAAAGCCTTAAGTCGGAAAATACTTGTTCACCCTGGCGATTTGTATGAGTTTCACTCTGATCAATATTTAAGAATTTCTTATTCTTATGCATCCTTAAATGAAATTGACTATGGAATTAAAACTCTTTCAGAATTGGTAGCAGAACAAATTTTTTAAGTTTCATATAGAGATTTAAATATGGTATAAAAATGAGTATTGAATAACCACTGTATGAGATTCGAAAGCATCATCAACTCCTCTAGTTCCTGAAGTTTTGAATCATTAATCTATCTAATTTTCTAAAAAACCAATAAACTAACGTTTCCGGATAGTTCAACAATTCATTTTCAAGTACAATGCACTAATGTTAATAACCCCGTTCTAATTTAGAACGGGGTTATCTTGTGGGTTTGTTCAACTTTAGTTAATTACGCTTATGACAGTATCCGTAACTCCAATTCAAATAACTCTAACGAGCAGTATAACGTGGTATAATTTGTACGTAATAGTGACGAGGTGATCATTTACATGGGAAACACAATAACTTTATGTGACAATTGCGATGAAAAAATTGTTGAGTCACTCTCTATGTCCAATGGCGCCACTAATGTGCTTCTCGATGTACTAGCATTAAGTGGGTCAGACTTAGCAGTAACAGCCAGAGAGAAAGAGTTTATCGTTTGGTTGAATCAAAGAGATCAATCAGTTGTAGGTATTGGAACTGTGGGTTTTAGCATTAGTGAGATGCCTTGGACGAAAATGGATTTAATCGAGCTAAAGAGATTTTTGTTGTCTGTTATTGATGGTGCAATTAATAAATGCAGATGGAAAGATTTAAATTACACCCCAAATGAGTACATGGTAGTAAGGAATTTAAATCATTTATGTTTATTAATAACTAATTTTTATGAAGAATTTGTAGATGAGAGTTATTACACTTACTGGGTTACAGACGAGTCAGATGAGGAACCTACAATACCTATTGGTTTCCCAAAATGTTCGAACCATAAAGTTCTTCTATCTTGTCATGGTTGCCTATTATGTAATAATGGCATGTAGTCTTACGCTAACAGGCACGATAGTTCATCAGGTAAAAGAATCTTTACTAATGCATCTCAACTATTAAACTTTCTTTACCAACAGTGAGCAACACATTGGTGTTGGTGGGCTTGGTTCAGTACGCCACGTCACATCATTAATATGATGGTCGAATTAATGAAGCCAACACCAGAAGATACCATCATCAATCCAATAATATGTTCAGCAGATTTTTTTCCTCATTACCACCTCATTAATCTCATATAGCGACTATACTTATATGTCTGTTAGTTTCTCGATTATTATTTTTGTATTTTCAATTGTTACGTTTTCTGTTTCAGAAACATTCCTAATAGAATCATCAACTATATGTTGAATCAAAGTATCATCAATTTTTACATTCTTCGGTAAACCTACTGAACACTTTAATTCAGTAGTGCCTTCATCTAATATCATTACAGCGCTCAATTTTTGCATCAATTGTAATGATAGGATCTATTTCTTGTAAGCTTGAAGTAATATCTATCATTAAAGAATCACCAATAGCTAGCATACCATCACTTGTTTCAATCTCTCATTGATTTTCTACTCTAGGAGATTCTTTCTCAGCTATTTCCAAATCCTTAACAGGTTCTTTACTTTACTGTTCTTTAACGCTATGAAATGTATCGAGATTCAGTAACACGTACCGTTGCCCATCTCGATCGCTCTCACAGAGCACAATAAAAGTATTTCGCGTTTCCTTATTTTACATAATCCAGGATGAACACCTCATTGATTTTCTACAACTATAGACTACAGCTTTTCCTTATTCCTATAATATTTGTATGTATTAAATAACTCATAAGCAATATATAATACTATCCGTATTTCGGTTTCACTTTGTCTTCTATTTAATTTTGCAAGATCATACTCAACTTATTATCGAAATTTAAATTTGATGTTGCTACCAACTAATTTGACCAAACCATCCACAAAATCATTTCATGCTAATAAAAAAATTGATAAGGAGAAATACTCCATATCATCTTTTTATCTTTTGTTAAGATATAGTATCAAAAAAGGTAGGCCTCCCACCTACCCTCTTCACGTTGCATCACTTACGGCATACTACCCCCTTTTCTTAACCGTTAAGTGCTTAGAAAAGGGGATAGTATTGTTTATAAAAATGCATATTAGATTCGTTAAATATGTTAGCGCTTATATTCGGGCTGTTCTAAAATAATCGGATTCGGATTGCTAAGTACCCATTGCACTGCCAACTCGCATAGTCTTGCAGGTTCCTCATCTCCATCGCCATTGTGAAGTTCTTTCGCTAAAGTGATAGACTCCTGAAGTGCAGCGGGATGTAATGGCGTACCTAAGCTAATGTAACGGTTCAAACTTTTGAGCATTTTACGAAAATCATTATCCCAGTTGATGCCGCCGTTATCTAAAATTTCGTATGAGACTTTACCAGTAATACGAATAACCTCTCCTTGTACAGTTTGCGCATGACCTTGCGAGGGAATTAGTAAATCCCAAAGTTCATTATGTTGAGCCTGCCAGCCCTTTGTACATACTGTTATTGGAGACGTACCATCATGCGTTTTTCGCTTCTCTACTGGTGGAACATCAAATAGCTCATAAAGACGGGAAAGTGCCTCATCCGTTTCGTTCAAATATTCTTTATTAAAACCTTCTCTATGAAATTCAAAGTCTTTTCCAATTCGCTTAATAGAATTTTTCATTTCCGGCGTTACAGCTATACTGGCGCTCAGAAAAATCTCAGAAACTTCCACTAGATCAACAATATTTATATTTCTACATACTGCTAAAGCTTTGTCCAAAGGCGTCTCATTCATCATATTTACCGCGCTAATATTTGCGCCTTTAGAGACCAATGTGCGCACTGCATTTGGTTTAAAAAAAGCAGCCGCAGCAAATAAAGGTGTTTCGTTTTGATAATCCAAGGCTTCTATATCTGCACCTAACTCAAGAAGCAATTCAATATTCCCCCGCCAACTTATTGCCTGATTATGTAAAGCCGAACTTTTGTAATTGTCTCTCGCATTTATATTTGCCCCCTGTTCCACGAGCCAGCGAACCAATTCATCCGGTACATTGAAAAAGCTTAAGGCTGTTGTTTTACTATAACCACCATATGCATCTAGCTCGCACTTTGTAAATACCTCTTGTAGTGCCGCAATATCACCTGCTTCAATTAGTTCATTAAAATTTTTCGGTAACGTTTTTCTCTTCCTCGCCATATGTATTTTCGCTCCTAACATTAGATTTTTGAATATAGTTCATTACGTTATTTATCATATATATACCAATCTATATTTTACCATGTTATGATTTCTTTGCTAAGTGAGTTTACAGTTAATTAAGAAAAGAGGTTATACTTAAGTAACCGTTTTGGGAAAATGACTATAAAGAAGATGGATATTACGCTTTTGGTAATCCAAGCATTGAAGTGATCGAGCAAACAAAAAATTTACCTCCCAAAATCTTTTTCTTTGATGTTGCTACCAACTAATTTGACTAAACTATCCACAAAATCATTTCATGATAATAAAAAAGTTGATAAGGAGAAATACTCCATATCAATTTTTTATCCTTTGTTAAGATATAGTATCAACCAGCTTATTTGTTCACTCTTATGAATAATTCTTATGAATATTGGACAAATCTACATTAAACGATAATTAGCATTATTTAAACGAATAATCCCCTTTTGAACGATAAATTATAGGAAACATCCGATAACTAGAAAGTTGTGACTAAGGTATTTATATTATGTAAACTAAAATTATTTGGCGTGGAGGAGGGCTTGATTCATCAACTACCCATATGTACAAGGACATATATATGGACAAGAATCTACAGACATCTTGGACAAGAATGTCCGGACATAATATAATTCCCTACTTTTTGGACAAGAATGTCCAGACAAACTTACATTTCAAAAAATAAAAAGGACAAGAATGTCCAGACAACGCACATTTTTCCGGCTGTCTTAATATTTCTTCTCCATGTGCTCGTATTGTTCCACAGCTATGCACAGTAGTGTTGGTTTGGAATAAAGTTTGATTAAAAGTTTGCTGCAAACGTTGATTTTATAATAGAAGAAACCCACGCATTTTGAAAGTTTGATCAAAATGCGTGGGTTTTATTTAAATGCGAAGTTATTTTTATCAAACTATATCACAAATTATCGAACTTTATTTTATATGATCAATCTTTTTTACAAACTACAACCCTTTATTCTTCCATCATTAGGCTATTGTTTTATTTAAGAAACTATTTTTATCTCTTTACGAGCAAATTCACATGTCAAAAACCTAAAAATGAATTTAAGCTTCTGTATATTGTCCAATCTTTCTGAATTTCTCATAACGATCCTCAATTAATTGTTCGCCATTTAAAGAATTCAATGCTTTTAGTGTGACGCTTATACATTCTTTTATATAAATTGCTTGCTTTGCAACATTACGGTGTGCTCCACCAGTTATTTCAGGAATTATTCCATCAATAACGTCGAGCTCTTTTAAGTCAGGAGCTGTTATACGCATTGCTTCTGCTGCTTGCTTCCCTAGACTACCATCTCGCCATAAGATCGATGCAGCACCTTCAGGCGAGATAACCGAATACGTTGAGTTCTCTAACATAAAAACGCGATTAGCTACCCCTAATGCAATTGCACCACCACTTCCGCCTTCTCCAATAACAATACTAATAACTGGTACTGTTAGAATCGTCATTTCAGCAAGAGTTCTGGCAATGGCTTCACTTGGGCCGCGTTCCTCGGCTGCCTTACCTGGATAGGCACCTTTCGTATCAATAAAACAAATAATTGGGCGCTTAAATTTCTCAGCCTGCTTCATTAAGCGTAATGCCTTACGATATCCTTCTGGGTGTGGCATACCAAAATTTCGGCGAATATTTTCTTTAGTTGATTTTCCGCGCTGGTGTCCAACAATTGTTATGGGCTGTCCTTCAAAGAGAGCGATTCCTCCAAGAATAGCCGCATCATCACCAAACGAACGGTCTCCATGTAATTCTATAAAATTTTCACACATAGCTTCTATATATTGTAATGTTGTTGGACGTTCAGGATGTCTAGCAACCTGTACACGATCCCATGGTCTCATATTGGTATAAATGGATTGTTCTAGCTGAGTAAGGCGTGTTTCAAGCTTTTCGATTTCGCCTGTGATATCTACATTCGCTTCGGTAGCAATTGTTTTTAACTCATCAATTTTTTCACGTAATTGTACTACTGGTTCTTCAAAAGCTAAATTTTTAGACATGTCGCATGCCTCCTTTCGTATGCATTTTTACAAGCATTGCTACTTGGTTTCGTAAATCTTTTCGATGGAAAATTGCATCAAGCTGACCATGCTCTAGTAAAAATTCTGACTTTTGGAAATCGTTTGGTAGTTTTTCTCTTAATGTTTCTTCTATTACACGGCGACCAGCAAAGCCAATCAATGCTTTTGGTTCAGCAATATTAATATCTCCAATAGAAGCAAAGCTTGCCGAAACGCCACCGTATGTAGGATGCGTCATGATAGAAATAAACAGTAGTCCTTCTTCACTATGATGTTTTAATGCCGCACTCGTTTTTACCATTTGCATTAATGATAGAATACCTTCTTGCATGCGTGCTCCACCACTAGTAGAAAAGATAATAACCGGTACACGTAATTTAATAGCTTTTTCAACGGCACGTGTGATTTTTTCTCCTACAACTGAACCCATTGAGCCCATACGGAAATGAGAATCCATAATTGCTAAAACAATTTCTTCTCCATCAAGAGTACCTAACCCAGTTAGTACAGCATCGCTTAATCCCGTTTGTTGTTTAGCCACTGAAATTTTTTCTATATAATCAGGGAAATTAAGTGGATTACTTGTTTGTAAATGATCATCCATTGAAACAAATGAACCTTCATCTAAGAAATATGCTACGCGCTCCCGTGCAGTCATTTTGAAATGATGATCGCATTTTGTACACACTTTATGATTTTTTTCTAATTCCTTTGTTAACTGAATGTGACGGCATTCTGGACATTTTGTCATAAGTCCTTCAGGAAATCCCTTTTCCTGTCCGTCCTCTTTCTTTTTACTAAATAAGCTACGTATTGCCATGTTCGTCTCCCCCTTTGTTGTTTACATCCTTAGTAAAGTTATCATCCACTGCTCGTAAGCTTGCAAAGCTTCTTTTTCACAGCCAAGCTGCATCGATTTCTACATAGTTTAAATGATTATTTTTTCTTCTTCTGTTGAGCTTTGATTTACACGCTCACCATCATAAGCCGCTAACTGAAACCAGATTTTAATTTTTAGTGAAAGACGATTTCCCGCCATGATGATTATTTCTCGTAATACATCTTGACAATTAATCGTACCTTCAATTTCTAGCCTTACAAAAAACTGTCACACACAGGTAGTATTCGCAGAGTCTCTGTACAACTTATTACGCGAATGGCTTCCTTTTCATGAATTTGTCGCGTTAATTCGACATCTTTTTTCGATTTTTCAGCTTCTAACATAAACATTGACAGGTATTTCTACGAGCTGATGCATATGTGTAGAAGCTAGAAACATACCTATCCCTTGTTTCGTTTCAATAAGACCTAACAATCTCTAAGCTTCGCAATGCCTCCCTCACAGAGGATCGCGCGACACCTAGACGCTCTGAAAGAACTCGTTCGGAAGGTAGTTTTTCTCCAGCATGTATTTCTTCCAATTTAATAAGTTGTCGTAATTGTTGGACGATATCTAAAAACACTTTCTTTTGTTCGGTATTTTTATCCATACGATCAACTCCTCGTTCTATCGCTTTCGCACAGATAAACATGCGTCCAAAGGCTTTATCTTCTTTCAGTAGGTGTTTGGATACTTGCTATAAGGAAACGAAATCCACTACTTTTAGAGGATGGTGGCTCTTACTGAATAAATACAAAAGTGGTCTGACCACTTTTGTATTTTCATCTATCTTACAAAATAGTTATTTAAAAGTAAATAAAAAACTGGATAAAAATTTATGAATTTCCTTCAATTTCATATTCTTTTCGTCGTTAGTGCATGTTTTACTTTCACTTGAGGTCTACCAAAGCGCTTTTTAAGCGTTCCCTCAATGTAAAGCAATTCATCTTCTAGTCAAGTGAGTCGCTATTTAAATAGGGATAATGATGACATTAGCTGGGTAGCTACAAACTTAATTCTTAAGCCTGAGAGTCCTTTTTTAGTAAAGGGACCTTAATCGGTAGAAGAACTAAAGAAAAAAACGTAACATTACAAAGCTGCAGGCTCTAAAATGTTAGCAGTGGATATATTAATTGCATGGGTCACTCCTATTTTCGGAGGGTTCACAGGATTTTAGGAGTTTATATGCTTTAATGCTCTGTTGAAAGGTAGGATGACATATTGAATAATAAGTGGAACAAGATTATTTACAAAATTGGCTCTTCCTTCTACGATAATTTTTTTAACACAGGTACTTTTTTAAAGACTAGAATGAGGATTTTTCAAGAAGTACCTTTTCAGAGCAAACAAAAAATCTTATATGTAGGCATTGGTACAGGAGCTGATTTAGAATTAATTGATTACGTTGATTATGATATAACAGCAATTGATTATTCTCCTGACATGCTAAATGTAGCTAAAAGTAAATTCAAACACTCTCCTATCAATTTCTTGGAAATGGATGCTCAAAAAATGGCGTTTGATGATGAATCATTTGACTATATTGTAGCAAGTTTAATTCTCTCTGTTGTTCCTGATGAAAATAAATGCTTTGGAGAGATGATAAGAGTTTTAAAAAATGATGGAAGGATTCTGATCTTTGATAAATTTGCTCCTAAAAATCAAAAAATAACTCTAACAAAAAAACTGTTTAGACCATTTATAAGCATATTAGGAACTGATATTGGAAAAAGTTTTGAGGGATTGTTTAACCAAAATGAACGAAGACTCAAAATTATAAAAGATGAACCCATAATGTTAAACGAAATGTATAGATATATTGAAGTAATTAAACTTTCTTAACTACTAAATAATAGGCACAGCTGCACAAGCACTATGCCTATTATTAGAAACTGCACTTATTGTCAAACATACACCTCTAATAAAAATTGTTGGATTAACAATTAAATGCGTCACACTATCTATTATCAATCAGTAATGAAAACACCTATAGGATACTAAAATAGTATAGTTTGTTAAATCCAAGTGAGTGTTTAGTATTATAGTTACTTACATTTTAAAGCTATCGCTTTTGTACGTCGCTCATTAAATTCCATAATTCGCGTTTCATTATTACCTACTTCAGATTTTAAGCGCTCGATTGCTTCATCAAGAATAGCAATTTCATTATCATAATCTTTTAATTTACGATAAGCCTTCGCATAAGAACTATAAAGCGCAGGTGCATTATACCCGTTAAAACGTGCTTTATCGAATAGTTCTATAGCTCCAATAATGTTGCCGGATTTGCGTTCTTTATCACCTTCTTCGTAATAAGGAAAACCTTTATCAAAGCCTTTCTCCCAATTGTTTAGATTTTTAATATCTTTTAATGGTACACGATTATGAAAATTTACGCTCTGTAGCTTTCGGACCACCATGCGGCCAAAAGATGATTTCACCATTATCATTTTCCTTTTTAGCTTTGAAAAATAAAGACTCTATTTCAAGTCCGTCAAAGGAAGAATAAGTAATCACATTTGGCTCAACTAATTCGCTTTGATCTTGCCCCTTCATCCAAACTTAATCCCGCTTCAAGCACTCTATAAAGCTTCTTTAAAATCGTATCAAATTTATCCGTCAGTACCTACCCGCTTCACGTTGCATCACTTGCGTCATACAGTTGCAACACTGATGTTGCAACAAAATAAAGAAAACGTTGACTTACGAACGCTTCAAGAACTCCTTGACCATGAAAGTATTGGTTGGATTAGATTCATCGTAGATTCTTAACATTGCTTTATGGAAATCCTTGAATAACTGATTATTTTCTACTTCCCTAAATCCTTCAGGAAATCGCTGCTCTATTAATAGCTTTTCACTTTTTAAGACATTTATCTCAAAGGTTTTTTATTTGTCATTGTTATGATGAAGCAGTTGAAAAAACGTTATCAATATCAAGGACAACGGTTAACACTGCCAGAGTTATACCGTAAAGCCAAGCCATCGATGGGCAAAAAAGATATTCTTGGTTCCATCCAGGTCCAATTTGCCAAGTTTTGTCCTAGCCTCTTTTTGTTAAAACATAATAGTAAACAGGACTAAAATTTTCTTCGCGTTCACTTTTAATAAAATCACTTACTTGCCAGCCAGCTTTAAAGTAATGAGTAAACACTTTCCTTGTTTGCAAACGCCACTCTAAAGCAAGATCAAAGTCTTTCTCTTTAATTTTCTGGAATTCACCAGGTACTGGAACAAATAATATTTTATAATCAACAGTTAAATTTGTATTCACTTCCTCAGGAACTGGATATTCATTCTCCCTTTCTTTCACTCTGATAACTGCCAAATCTTCTTGATATTTAGGGAGCTTCCCATAAACTCTATCAACTTTATCTTTTACGTGATCACTTTGAATCCACCAGTCAACATAAAAGCGATCGGACGGAATACCAGAATTGAGACTATCTTTCATTTCCCCATAATAGTTCTCAATATAAGTAGAGCAAACTCCACCAAGCTTTTTAATATTTAAATTGGCATTCACTGTTTCTAATGGATCATACGTCCAAGTAACTAAATCATAACCAATTTTTAAAGCTTCTTTACACTGAGCAAGTTTTAATTGTTCACCAATTCCACTAATGCGATATTCTGGATGCACCCCAAGTAAATAGGAACATAAATAAGTATTGATTCCATTAAAGCCAGCAAAGCTATATTGAAATCCAATAATTTTATCGTTTAAAAATGCTCCAATTACCATTCCACCATTATCTACCGATGTAACTGCATGGGCAACGGGAACCGGATCATCTGATTGCCAAATGATTTTTTCTAATTCACTTACCTCAACAAACTCCTTCACATCATGGATAGGGCGGATTGTAAGTGAAAGGTTTTCGAACTGACCCATATACTTGTTTTCCTTTCTCTTTTCAATTTATATTTTTGCAGCATTTAATAAACATACTGTTAAAATTTTTGTACCGTAATTGAGTGCATCAATTTGAAAAGACATTTGTGGATGATGTAAGCCTGGCTCTAAACCACACCCTAATCCAATCATCGTTGCAGCAATATGCGGATGCTTCATTGTATAGAAGTGGAAATCCTCTCCTCCACGTGTAATACAAGGTTCTACGAGATGTTCAGGTCCACATATATCCGCAATGGATTTTTTTGCTATTTCAATCATCTTCTCATTGAGTGCAGCTGCGGGTACAAACCCTTGAAATTCATAATTAATTTGAGTATTCGTTAAATTCCCTACTGATTCAAGAACTTTCGCTGTTTTCTCTTGCAACTCAGTCATACCTTCATTTGATTGAGCACGTAAATCTAACGTAAATGAAGCTTTTCCTGGAATAGTATTTGCACTTTCCCCTGAATGAAGCTGTGTCATTTTAACAGAAAAAGAACAACCTACTTGAAGTCTAATCCCGTGCAACACTTGGATTAATAAAGACGCAGCCTCAATCACATTACTTCCATTCTCTGGACGCGCTGCGTGCGCCTGCAAGCCATAAATAACACCAACCGTAGTTACAGAGGCACCATGGACAATAGCTGGTGCAGCTTTTCCATAAGGAACTTCGAAAGTTGGACGTAAATGGATGCCAAATAACATCTCAATATCATTCAAAATCCCAGCTTCCATAAACCGCTTAGCACCTTCTCCAGTCTCCTCCGCTGGTTGAAAAATAAATCGAATCGTTTTTTCTGGACGAATACCAGCTTGTTTTAATGCTAACGCTGTATGTAACACCATTGTGCTGTGAGCATCATGTCCGCAAGAATGGTTTGCACGAACAACATGATCAACTTCTTGAACAAGAGCGTCCATATCTGCCCTTAGTCCAACAACATTACTTGTGTTACCTTCAATTTCTACAATGAATCCGTAATGTCCTGAAAAAGTTTGTACAGTAAATCCAGCCGCTTGAAGCTTTGCAATCAAATAAGCTGAAGTTTCCTTTTCTCCCCAACTAGGTTCTGCAAGAGCGTGTAAGTCACGATATGTCTGGATAATATTCCCTTGGTTATCACTAATAAAATCGATTGGGTTTAAATTGCTCATTATTAGCTCCTTAATTAATCAATAACATACATTTATTTAAGTAGATGAATCTCTAAATTAACTTTTCCTTCTAATACTTTCAGAATATACTGTTAGCTCTTGTAAAATATCTTCATTTACATCAATGCCTAATCCAGGTCGTTCATTAAGCTTAATAATCGGAATGTCGTATTGTAAATCACCAACATCTTTTTCAAATTTTAATGGTCCGGTTAGTTCGGCACTTGTTATGATCTTCTTTGAAAATGCAACATGAAATCCTGCTGCAGATCCAATTGATGACTCTACCATTGATCCAATTTGACATTCGATTCCTGCCATTTCTGCCATATGAGCTAATTTTACTGCAGGATATATACCACCACATTTCATTAATTTGATATTCACTTTATCAGCTGCTCGCTTCGAAATGATTTGGCGCATCTCTACACTACTATGCAGACCTTCATCTATCATCATTGGTATAGTCGATTTGCTTTTAATTTCAACCATTCCATCTATATCAATTGCTGTTACAGGTTGCTCAATCCAATCGATAGAGAGTCCTGCTAATTTATCAAGGATTTGTAGGGCTGTCGCACTATTTTTCCAACCTTGATTCACATCAACTCGAATGGCAATGTCTTCCGCAACTCGCTCACGAACTGCTTTGATTTTTTTAACATCTTCTAATGGCTCTGTACCAACTTTTAACTTTAAAGAACGATATCCAGCTTCTACACATTGTGCTGCCTCATCCGCCATATTTTCTGGTGTATCAATACTTAAAACATGGGTAATTGGCATACTTTCACGATAACGACCACCAATTAACATATACACTGGTAAACCTACACTTTTTCCTGCCACATCATAACAAGCAATATCAATTGCAGCTTTTGCGGTTGGAACACCAAAAATTGTCTCGTCCATAAGGTCGTGAATCCGCTCAATATTAAGTGGATTCTCATCAATAATAATTGGTGCTAACGTATGAGCTAGAATATTATATGTGCTTTCTAATGTTTCCCCAGTTACATAAATATC
Organism: Lysinibacillus sp. NPDC093688; assembly: GCF_050280145.1. Classification (NCBI taxonomy): domain Bacteria; kingdom Bacillati; phylum Bacillota; class Bacilli; order Caryophanales; family Bacillaceae; genus Lysinibacillus; species Lysinibacillus sp. NPDC093688. The sequence continues at coordinate 119,345 of NZ_JBNNUX010000004.1, read as the reverse complement.
AGGTACTGCTTCACCATAACCAACTAATCCATTATCAATTGTAATTTTAACAATAATAGATTGAATACTATTATATCCGCCATAACTAACTACAAAAGGATTATTCAGCTGCAATTCAATTGCAAATAAATCTACTTGTTTAATCTTCATCATTCTATTCTCATCCTTTTAATTCGTTATTAATATTTTTTTCATTTACAGTATGAATTTAGACGCTTTTGGAACTTTAGCAGTCACTTCTTGATTCGCTGAATGAATTACATCAAATGGTTACGGATTACTCGAATCAATGCTTTCACCATTTATGTATAGCTTTAATTGTTCTGTCGTCCGTTTTCCTCCCTAACTGTTTATCAATCATGTATGTTTATTAGTACAAGGGATTGGCCAGAACGGTTTACTGGCCTTCCCTGAAATCACTTATGCCTCGGCATAAGTGCGTCCAAGTTTTGAAATGCGCTCGCGCAATTGACTCCTTTCATAATCTGTGACATCTGCCGGATGCTTTATCTTCGTTCAGCCGGCGATTGAACACCTGCTGAATGAAGTTAAAATGAATTATCTTGCTAAATCACCACCATTTTCAGCTAATGAAACTGGCACTTCTTTTTTTCGTGTAAATTTAAAGTGATAGAAGATATAGCAAAGCGCTATAAAACCAAATCCAATAAATAACGAAATACGTTGAGTAGGATCAAATGCTGTCATGACTACTAAAACCAAACACAAAGTTATACATACAATTGGAATTAATGGAAAAAGTGGGACGCGATATGTTAAGTCTTCAACTTTACCACCAGTAGCGACATATTGCCTACGGAATCTTATTTGCGAATAAGCAATCACTATCCAAGTGACAATTCCACCAACACCACTAATCGCTAATAATAATATGAATAATGTTTCTTTAGCCACTACACTTGACAATAGAGATACGTAAGCAAAGATTAATGTAATAGTAAGAGCATTCATTGGTACTCCACGCTTGTTCACTTTTCCAAACATCTGTGGAGCTTGACCACTCTGTGATAAAGAGAACAAAATTCTCGCACAAGCAAACATACCCGTGTTACCTACAGAAAGAATTGCTGTTAAAATAACAAAGTTCATAATATCAGCAGCATATGGAATACCTACCATATCAAACACTGTGACGAATGGACTCTCAAGAATTCCTGCTTCTTTCCAAGGAACAATTGCAGATAGTACAAAGTTTGCAAGTACATAAAAAAGTACAATACGTATAATAATTGTACGAATCGCTAATGGGACGTTCCTTTCTGGGTTTTCAGTTTCTCCAGCTGCTACTCCAACAACTTCCGACCCCATGAAAGCGTATACAACTGTCATCATTGAAGCAAATATCCCGATAAATCCAGTAGGCATTAAACCAGCACTTGTAAAGTTTGAGAAGAATGGAGCTTCTTGACCTTGGATTGGTACGATACCAAAAATAGCTGCTCCACCGATTATAATAAATGCGATTACTGTAAGTACTTTAATCGCCGTAAACCAATACTCCATTTCAGCAAATGCTCTAGTTGTTAATGCGTTAATTCCAAATAATAATGTCGAGAATACAAGACACCAAATCCATATTGGAACATCTGGGAACCATCTAGCCATCAATAGTCCAGCTGCTACGAACTCCAAACCTAAATATATCGCCCAGCTGAGCCAGTACGTCCAACCAATCATAAATCCAGTTGCTGGTCCAATAAATTTTTCCGCATGGCTTTGGAACGAACCAGACACTGGCATAATTACTGACAACTCACCAAGACAAACCATAACGAGATACATAACGAGTCCACCAAATAAGTAAGCTGCCATAGCTCCCAATGGACCTGCTTCACCAATAGCATAACCTGTACCTAGGAAGAAACCAGTACCCATAACTCCACCGACGGAGATCATAAATAAGTGTCTACTTTTCATCGACCGTTGTAATTCTTTCGGCTGGCTATTAAACTTCTTTTTCATAATATTCACCCTTTTCAGTTAATTTAACTCGTAGGACTACAATGAAAACGGACGGAAGATGCGTTTTGCATCTCCTGTCTATCAAATTTAATAAACTACAGTTAGATTTGGTGAAACATATTCCATTGAATCACTTTTCGCCGGTTTAAAAATTTCATATGCAACATCTCTTTGATATCTGCCTTGCTTTTTAGCTTCGGTAAAGAGAGTGCGAACATTTTTACGGCAAAGCTTTTCAATATCATCAATTACTGCTTGTGGGTTTGGTTCTACTAATCCAAAAATAACAGCATCGTAAGCTCTAATTGCACCGAGGTTTGCTACGAAATCAATTACAATATCAATAGCTTTCTCCTTGATGATTTCGTCTCCTTCAGCAGAAATCGGGATGTTTGCTGCTTCAACAACTAGGCTTGCTTTTACTTGATTAGCATTAGATTTATGAATAACATCTTCTAGCGCACATGGAATTAAAATATCACAATCTACATCAAGCCATTCTGAGTTTGGACGTACTACATAGTCATTTTCAAAATAATTTTGATCCATTTCACCGAACTCATTCTTATGATTAATTAACTTTTGAACATCTAATCCATCTTCGCTAGTGACAAATAGATTCGCATCAGAAATTCCTACAACTTTATACCCTAGTTGAGATAGTTTTAACGCACAACTTGCACCAACGCAGCCGAATCCTTGAATAACAACTCTTGCACCTTCTCCACCATCTTTATAGTTCCAAGCTTCGTCAGCAGAGAATGCAACGCCATAACCTGTTACTACATCATTCATATACAATCCATCAATTTTTTGAAGTAATAAATCATCGTAATCTTTTATCCCTTTTAAAACAGCTGGATCACTTTTCATAGATTGGGTAAGAGGAATTTCTATCCCAAATTCACGAAAGATTTTCAGTATATCATTATATTTCGTACCAAGGTCACTTCCTAAAGAAACACCGTTGTCAATATACGGTAGCATAGCAATTATATATCTCCTTAATACTTCAAAAGCATCTGGAGCTTTATAATCATAGGCAATACCACCTTTACAACCTCCAGTAGTTTCTGATTCACTTGCTACATATTTATACGCCATCGCTTCTGCAAGACGCTCAACTTCCTCTCTTGTAACGGATGGGTGCATTCTTGTACCGCCACCTGTGTAACCCTTTACAAAGTTGTGTACAACCATCCATCCTTTTGCATCTGTTTCCGTGTCGTTCCATTCAACAATTAAATATGGTTTTGTAGACATGTATACTCCTCCTAAGTCGAAATATAGAATAGATTCTGCATTTTAACAAAGTTAATTTCCACAACAAATAGAGCTTCGGAACTTTCAAAATTACGCTTTGGCGGACGATTTCCAACGTCCAAGATGTCCTAGTGTCGATAATCCCAGCGTAGCGTTTGTATCGTAATTCATATTAATTTGTTTAGTTTCTTGATACTCATCCAGTCCATAAGTGTAAATACTACGACCTATTCCACTATGTTTATAGCCGCCACATGGTGCCTGAATGTTTGTGAGGTGATAAGTATCCACCCATGTAATTCCTGAACGTACTTTCTGATTGACACGTAATGCTTTATTACTGTTGTTAGAGAAGACCGCACCAGCTAAACCATAATCATTGTCGTTTGCAAGACGAATAGAGTTTATATCGCTGCGTTATTTGGGATCCCCCTTGATTATCTCATTACTTTTGGTCACATAGTGTTCAATTCTTTGCAAAAGGAGACAGCCATATATAGAAAACGATCTCTATATGCCCATCATTTTGTTTGCTTATTTGTGCGGACGGAAAGAGCGGATATATTCATTGGAATCTTTATAATTAAGAATTCCAACTGCCTCAACATCAACAACAACCATGTAAGATTTTTTGCTAGCTAAAGCATTCGCTAATCCCTTTTCAAACTCTTCCACAGAAGTTACTTTTTCCGCTTCATACCCCATAGATTTTGCCATCATAACAAAGTCTGGGTTTTTCAAATCAACAGCAGTTTTTCTGCCATAAGCAGCCTCTTGATAATACTTCAAGATACCGTAACCTCCATCATCAAATAACAGAACAATTATTGGCGCATCTTCATGTACAGCTGTAATCATCTCACCAGCATTTACCATAAACCCGCCATCGCCAGCTATAAGTACTACTGGTTTGTCTGGTTGACCCACTTTAGCACCGATCGCCATTGGTAAACCTTGACCAATTCCTCCGCCTGTCATGTAGAGGTAATTTCTTGGTTCATGTACATCAACTAATTTGTTCGCCCAAGTATAACCAGGAATTGTAACATCCGTTACTAAAATTGTGTCATGTGGAAGTTGCTCGTTCATAATTTCAGCAATTTCACCGTAAGGCTCGATTGTACTTCGAAGATCTTCACGAACTCCCTCTCGAACTTCTTTTATCTCTTCTGTATAAGTTAGATCTCGAGTGATTTCTACATCCGCTATACCTTTATTAATTGCTGCTAATACAGCTTTTGCATCACCAATTAAAAAGTCTTGTGTATCAAAGTTACGGTTAAATGCTTCTGGATTCAAGTCAATGTTAATATGATTCTCCGGAATTGGAGTAGACCAACCATTTGTTTCAGAACCTCGGAAACGAACTCCAACGCTAATAAGTAAGTCTGCTTTGCTTACATGCTTCTCAACACGTGTGAACCATGCAAAGTTTCCAATACATAATGGGTGATCTTCAGGAATTGCACCTTTTCCTGATTCACTTGTAATTACACCTGCTTTAATTTTGTTCACTAGCGTTACTAACTCTTCTGATGCGCCAGCGTGAATAATTCCATCTCCTACCCAAATCACTGGGCGTCTTGCGACAGCAATTTTTTCAATAATTCCTTCTGGTAAGGTAACTTGTACTTCTATATCTTCAACAGTTTGTAGATTAACTAGATTATTTTCTGGAATAATCATGGCCTGAAAATCAGTAGGAATTTGAACAGTAACTGGTCCAGTCGGAACAGTTACTGCATCGTTAATTGCTTTTCTCATGAATGGTTTAATTAGTTTTGGACGTTTCAATAAAAAAGCAGATTTATTCACACCTTCCATCATTTTCAATTGATCTTTACATTCATGAATATATCGTTGATCCGTTCCAATATAGTTTGAATCCGCTTCGCCTGTAATGTGAAGAAGAGGTGTACCAGAGTTCCAAGTTTCTGTTAGTGAACCAGCACCATTTCCAGCTCCAGCACCCGTGCTTGTTAATACAACTCCTAGTTTTCCAGTTGCGCGCGAATAAGCATCTGCCATATTGACAGCTCCGCTTTCACCACGCGATGTCGCCATACGGATTTTCCCATCTCTGAGTATCGCATCATAAATCGGCATATTATGAATACTCACAATCCCAAATATAACTTCAACACCAGCGTCAACTAATTCTTCTACAATAGCATCGGCTACAGTGTATTCTTGGTAATTTTTGCTTTTCTCTTCAGCTACTTTCTCTAATAGTTCCTTCATTGTGTTCCTCCCAATATTACATATTTTTTTATTATTGATATGGCAAGTTGCAAGTTAATTGCGACTGTCAATTTTAATTTGCCTTTAACTTGTTGATATTTTTCTAAACTACCATCTGTCATTACCATATTCTCCTGTGTAAACGCTTACCAAAACCTTTAGTTCTCATTGGTTTGATTATTTCTATCTCTCCAATTTGCTAATATTGTCTTTGTATCACTCAAACCAATGGAGTGGTTGAGGGTTTAAATTCATATTAATTTGTTTTGTTTCTTGATACTCATCCAATCCATATGTGCCAATGCTACGACCTATTCCACTATGTTTGTAGCCACCCCATGGTGCCTGAATGTTTGTGAGGTGATAAGCATTCACCCATGTAATTCCTGAACGAACTTTTTGAATGACGCGTAATGCTTTATTACTGTTGCTAGAGAAGACCGCACCGGCTAATCCATAATCAGAGTCGTTTGCGAGACGAATAGCCTCTTCTTCATCTTTGAACTTTTGAATCACAACAACTGGTCCAAAAATTTCTTCCTTAACAATTCGCATATCGCTCGTTACATTGGTAAACACCGTTGGTTCAATGAAGAAACCTTTCTCCATCCCATTTCGCTCAATACGATTACCACCGCAGGCCAATGTAGCCCCTTCTTCTTGACCGATACGGATATATTCAAGAATGCTGTTCATATGATTCTCGCTAACTATTGCACCCGCTTTTGAGCTTTCATCATGACCGGGGCCAACTTTAATTTGTTGTGCGCGTTTTACGTATTCTTCAACAAACTTATCGTATATTCCCTCTTGCACTAACACTCGACTACCAGATGAACACACTTGTCCGCTACCATAAAAGATTCCAAATAAAGCATAGTCAACAGCTGTTTCGAAATCAGCATCATCAAAAATAATATTAGGGGATTTCCCGCCAAGTTCTAATGATACTTTTTTCAAGTTTCCTGTCGCCGCATGCATGATACTACGCCCAACTTCTGTGCTTCCTGTAAAGGAGACAACATCCACCTCGTCACTTTCAGCAATCGTCTGGCCAACGATGGTTCCACCACCCAGGATTAATTGTGCAACACCTTTCGGTAAATCTGTTTCATCGATTAACTGAAACAGTTTGACAGCTGTTATCGGTGTAATTTCAGCCGGCTTTAATATAATTGAGTTTCCTGCCGCAAGTGCTGGAGCTACTTTCCAAACCGCCATTAACAATGGATAGTTCCATGGAACTATTAACCCTGCTACTCCCATTGGTTCTTTCACAATCATCGTTTGTAAACCTTCCATTGCTTCATATATTACACCTGTTTGATTTTGAATAAGGCCTGCATAATAACGAAAAGCGCTAATTGAGTCGGCAACATCACCCTCTGCTTCCCTTAACACTTTTCCGTTATTTTGTGTTTCTAACTGAGCAATTTCAGCTGCATGTTCTTCCATTTTGTCAGCAATTTGTAGTAATATCGCAGCTCTTTCTTGTGGATTTTTTGAAGACCAAACACCACTTTCAAAAGTTGCTTTCGCAATTTTAATCGCTTGTTCAACCTCTTCTTTCGTTGCTTTCGGGGCTTTAGCAATCACTTCTTGAGTTGCAGGATTAATTACATCAAATAGTTGAGGATTACTTGAATCAATCCATTCTCCATTTATATAAAGCTTTAATTGTTCTGTCATCTGCTTTCCTCCCTAACTGTTTATAATATTATTTATGTTTATTAGTACAAAAAACTCTATCGATACACAATGTATTCTTTTGTTCCAACTTACGATGCTTAAATAAGCATGCACGTATTGCATAATTCTTAAAAACTGCATAACTTCAACGTTTTGTTTATAACTTATTCAAAGGTTTATAGTATTCGAACAGATAAGAACTCAATTGAGTTTTTTATACTCACATCTATGTGTTTTCTCCTGTTACATTACATTTTCTCTTTACGATTATTTAGGAATGATTAAAAGAGTCTGTTATTTATAACATTTTTTAAAATGTACTGAAAGTGACGGAAAGTGCATCTTGTGATGTACTTTCCTTTTTATTAGCAAGTTTAAATTATTATTCAGAAATGCCCATTGCTTCCTTGTACTGCTTGTGGAAATGCTTTATGCCATGCTCAGTTGGTGAATAAATCCCATTATCAAAAGCCTTTGTATGAAGCCCAGTTTGCAATAATTCAACGAGATCAAAGTCTTCTTTACGAACTTGATCGACAAATTTAATAAGTTCTTCTTGTTTATCCGTAATTTTCTCGGAACTAAAATAGTAGCTGTAAATTGCCAAAGATTGGTTTGGCGAGATAGGTAGTATTTGGCTTGTCGTTATGTTTCCTTCTTCACCAGGATAAATGCTAATCATTAAGTTAGGCCATACCCAATAGAAAAATGCTGGATCTGCTTCTTCTCCTTGTTTCATTTCAGAATATTGACAAGTGTATGTGTTAAATGTGTCGATATTGTAATTTTCCAAATCAAATGTTTTGGCAAATGCAGGGTGCGCTAATTTACAATGATCACACTCTAAATAATTGTCAACGACTGCTTTCCAATTTGCTTCGATTACCCTTTCAGTCGTTCGGATTCTCTTCAAAGAATTTAAAAACTTATATTGATTAAGACTTTCAACTAAATCACTATATTCGGATTGAAACGACTTAGCGTTTGGATCTAAGTTTACAAAAATGAGAGATTGGTAAATTTCTAGCTTAATAGATGTCATGCAATTATGGTCACCTAAACTAACTTTATCAAAATTTGGTGCACGATTTACTTTTCCGTCTAGTTTGAAAGACCAACCATGGTATGAACAGAGAAATACTTTTTTGTTTCCGGAAGCGCTTTTTTCAACACGTGTACCGCGGTGTGGGCAAATGTTATAAAAGGCATTTACTTTCCCATCGTTGTTTTTGCTAACAATAATGGATTCTCCAGCAATTTCGAAAGTGAAAAAATCGCCTACTTTTTCTAATTGACTCATATGGCCAACGAAGACCCACTTTTTAGAAAAGATATTTTCTTTTTCTTCATCAAAGTATTGTTGTTCCACATAGTTTTTGTAAGACAAAGTCGCATTTGCTTTGTTGCTAAACGTATTGATTGTCATTGTTCTTTCATCCTCCCTATAATAAAAAATGCATTTTGATATCTATAGCTCATATAGCAATTATTGTACCAACTTCGAAAAGACGATAGCATCTAGGTAGAGAAGGTTTTTTCACGTTTAGAAATGGGGAAAGTGAGTATTTCCTAACTCAAATTACGTCTTGTTTCTTATAGTAAACGGTTCGGTCGCGATTTTAATCGAATTTGTTGGACATTCCTCTACTGCAATTTCTAATTCCTCTATAAATTCTTCGTGGATCTCGGTATTACCTGCATTTAGATCGAGTAATGAAAAGGAAAGACCTTCTTCATCATGGTCAAATAAATTAGGAGCGTTTTCAGAACATGCGCCGCATGCTATACATGTTGCGCGGTCCACCATCGTATATACTGTCATATCTTTTCCTCCTCATATGATTTTTAGTATGTTACTTTCTCTTTAAATGTTGTCTCCATCAGGCTTGTGCTATGAAGTGTATGTTTTTTAGCTTGTGGATCAACGTACATTTTCGCCTCATTGACTGCAATCGGCGCCTCTCCAAATCCTGTTACAATTAGCTTTACTTTTCCTTCGTACGTACAAATATCCCCTACTGCGTAGATCCCTTCAATATTTGTTCCCATCTTCGAGTTTACAACGATTGAATTTTTTTCGATCTCCAATCCCCAGTTTTTTATTGGACCTAGCGAAGAAACGAAACCGTAGTTTACAAGAACATCATCTACAGTTAATTCGATTGTTTCTTCACTTTTGTTGTTTTGAATGATGACTTTCTCTATTTGTACGTCTCCGATTAATTTTGTTGGGACATATGGTGTTAGGATTTCCACACGTGATTTTTTTAACAGATCAACACTATACTCATGTGCCTTAAACAAATCTCTTCTATGAACTAATGTTACTTTTTTGGCAATTGGTTCTAACATAAGCGCCCAATCAACAGCAGAGTCACCGCCGCCGAATATTACAACTTCTTTATTAGCAAACTTCTCAATCGTGTCAACGAAATAATGCAAGTTCTTTCCAACGAAAGATTCTTCATTTTCCAACTTCATCGTTCTTGGTTGGAACGCACCATTTCCAGCAGTAATAATAATCGTTTTTGAGTAATGCGTTTGTTCATTAGTCGTAAGTTCAAAAACACCATCGTCGCGTCTATAAATTGTTTGAACTGTTTGGCCAAGACATTGCTCCACTTTAAACTGATTCATCTGTTCAATGAGGTTATTCACAAGGTTTTGCGCACTTACTTTAGGAAATCCTGCTACATCATAAATAAACTTTTCCGGATAAAGTGCCGATAACTGTCCCCCAAGTTGCGGTAAACTTTCAATAATATTGATGGAAGCTTGGCGCATTCCAGCATAAAATGCGGTGAATAAACCAACGGGACCTCCACCAATTATTGTAATATCATATATTTTGGAATATCCATTCATTAAAAAAACCTCCGTTTTTTGCAATTAGAGTAATTATTAATATCAGACATTTACATTACTTCCCATATCATATAGAGTAAATTTAGGCACATCATTTATTCATTCACATCAACATCCTCTCTTCACTTAAAAGTCCTTGATGAACGATTCATAAACTTATAAAGCAATTTTCATGCCACTTTTAAGTAAGCTTGATGTTTAGCTAGTTTCGTTATCAAAATGCGTGAACTCTTGATGATTGAACGAACTTAAATTGACTCACTTTGAATTTTATTAGACTCAATTTTAATGAGGGGGAGGTTTTTAAATGTTCGCTAGTTTATCTACTGATCTTGAAATGGAGGCATTGCTCCAAATTTTAGATTATTCGTCGGATGAGATTTTTGTTCTTGATGAAAATAGACGAATTATTTTTGTGAATAATGCATGTGAACGGCATTACGGATTGAAGAAGTCTGATGTAATCGGAAGATTTAGCGATGAATTGTTTAACGAGGGGTATTGGACGCCGTCTGTACTTCCTGAAGTATACGAAAAGAAAAGACCCATCTTCATAAAACAAACTACTATCTTAGGTGCTGAATTGCTAACATCTGCTATACCTATAGTAAATAAGGATAATGAAATTAAATTAATTGTGACGACAGCACAAGAATTGCAAAACTATAAAATGCTAAAATTGACGCAGCAAAATAAGATAGATTCCAATCGAGAACCCAATGTAACCGAATCGGCGATGATGACAAATAATAAAAAGGTAAAGAAATTGCTTCTATTTGCTCAGAAAGTTGCAAAAACCGAATCGACGATCTTAATACAAGGGGAATCAGGAACTGGGAAGGGAGTGCTTGCGCAGCATATTCATAATGCTAGCAATCGTAAATCTCATCCATTCTTAACCATTAATTGTGCAGCGATTCCAGCAGATTTGTTAGAAGCCGAATTATTTGGGTATAGTGCTGGATCTTTCACGGGTGCAAATAAGGGCGGTAAAATCGGATTAATTGAATCAGCAGAAGAAGGCACATTATTTTTAGATGAGATAGGAGAGTTATCTTTACCCCTTCAAGCAAAATTACTTCGAGTAATTCAAGATAAGATATTCATTCCGATTGGTAGTGCTAAAGAGAAAAAAGTGAATGTTCGTATTATCGCAGCAACGAATCAAAAGCTTATTGAAATGGTAGAAAAAAAACAGTTCCGCGAAGATTTGTTTTATCGTTTAAATGTGATCGATATTGAATTGCCGTTACTTAGAGAGAGAAAAGAGGATATCATTCCGTTAACGTATAAATTTTTGTATAAATTTAATGCCATGTACGAAACGAATAAAGTTATTTCAGAAAAATGCTTAGAGTTGTTTACGGAGTACTCTTGGCCAGGAAATATTCGACAACTCGAAAATGTCATGGAAAGATTAGTGATTATTAGCAATGATGTCATTGATGTGGAGGACTTACCAGAGTTAATGTACCGTCAAATCGAACAAGTACCTCAAGATTCACCTGCTACGTTGAGAGAAGCGATTGATTTTGTGAAAGAAAAAATGGTGAAAAAGTCATATGAAAAGTATGGCAGTTCTAGAAGAGTGGCAAGTGATTTACAAATTAGTCAAACACAAGCATCGAAACTAATAAGGAAATATTGTGATAACTGAAATTAAGCAAGTCAAATCAGAAACAATATATTAGCTCTACGATGCTCGTCACATCTATTCAATAAAAAACTCGACCACTTACAAAAGCGTACCACACTGACCTAAATATATGAGACAAATAAAAACACCTTTCATTGAATAGCGGGTATATAAACCTGAAATACTCAATGAGGAGGTGTTTTTTCTATGGGAACAATGGATGTTTTCTCAGAAAAAAATCAATATTATTTTTAGCATATTATCCCTCCCGTTAAGAAGGTATGTTCTACAGCTACCGAAAACACATTTCTTAAAGTAACTTGTCTGCATTAATCCATGAAGTTATACTGCGCAAAGATGTTGAACTTTAAATGTGCAACATCATATTTAATTGGTTTTTATTTAATTATTTGTAGATTGAGTGAAAAATATTGGTAGTGGTGTTTATATCGTATGCCTTTCTAGAAACCAGTAGGCGTGATTATCCATATTACCTTCAAAGTCTCTTTTCCAATATTGCGCCAAGCATGGGGTTTATGACTTGGAAAATTAATAGTATCTCCAATATTTAAGATATATGTATTTGTATCTATGGTAATTTCCATCTGCCCTTCTAAAATTATAATACATTCCTCATCACCTGCATGATTATACTGAGAACCACTGCATCCTCCCACCTCTACTTCACATAAAAGTACTTGTAATTTTCCTTCTCCTGTTGTCAGCATGTAGTCCGTTAACCTTCCATCTGGATAAGACATTTTTTTTCGTCTATCTTTACGAACGATCGATACATCCTCTATTATTTGTGGATACACTTCATTGTCACTAAATAGTGCAGATACAGGTAATTCTAAAGCATCTGCTATTTTTTTTATAGTTGCAACTGAGCCATCCGTCAAACTACGCTCAAATTGGCTGATAAAGCTTGCTGTTAATCCAGTTTTCTCTGCGATTTTTTCAATGGTATAGTGTTTTTCCTTACGAATTCTTCTAATATTCTCTCCTAATGATTGGTTATTCATAAAAAACCTCCTTGACCGAATTTTCAGAATATTATATATTTTAAGTGACGCTTAAATTTTTATATTTTTTTAAGTGATACTTAAAGTATACCACGAATTGGAAAGAATGGTTGTTTCACTTTTTCATATCTAAGGGGTTTATTTATTATCTAAAGGAGGGGTTATAATGGGCGAATTTATTTTTACAATTGCTTATGGGAGTTCACTAATTGTTTTGGGCTTTATTACAAGGGGTTATTTAAAAAAAATGGAACAGCAAGCTTCTAAACCAACTATACCTAAAAAAGTTGATAAGGCGGTGTAGTCGATGGTATTTATCGTAGGGATCATTGTATCGTTTATTTTATATATTGCTATTGGTGCAATACTATCAAAAAACGTCAAAAATACGGAAGACTTTTATATATCTGGTCGAAGTGGATCAACGTTAATGGTTACAGGGACGTTAGTGGCATCTTTTTTAAGTACTGTGTCTTTTATGGGGGAAGCCGGGTTTTCTTATGAAGGTTATCCGATACCATTATTAATTCTAGTAATTTTTAATGCAAGTGGTTATATATTTGGAGTTTTTCTATTTGGACGTTATTTAAGAAGAAGTAAATCTCTTACTGTTCCTGAATACTTCGGGAATCGCTTTAATTCAAGAAAAGTTCGCTTAATTGCTGCGATTACAACAGTTATTGGAATTGCTGCATACTTAGTGGCAGTAGCTCAAGGCTCATCACTTCTATTGTCCGAAATATTCAATATCCCTTATGCCATAGCAATTGTGATTATGTGTATTGTCTTCGCCTCCTTTACGGTAATGTCAGGTGCAAAAGGTGTAATGGTTAATGACACGATCATGTTCTTTCTTTTCTCGTTAGCAGCTTATGTGTCTTTTCCATTCATCATCAAAGCTACTGGAGGTTTCCCTGATGCTATTATGAAAGCTGCTAATAATGTAGAAAAACCCAATATCTTTAGCTGGCACGGTGTTACCGGATCAGGTGCCTATATGGGATCGCCAACTGATGTATTAATATGGGCAGTTATATTGGGACTCGTATGGGGTTCTGTAGTAGCGATTAGTCCATGGCAAAGCAGTCGATACTTAATGGCAAAAAATGAGCATGTAGCCATTCGTTCAGGTGTTTGGGCAACTATTTCGATTTTTACGATTTATATATTCTTACATTCTAGTATGGCGATGATTAACAATGTGAATTCCTCTATTTACCCTACGGAAAAAGTATTCATTTGGGCAGCAATGCATCTTGTCCCTTCTTGGCTTGGCGTTATCATTGTAAGCGGCATTATGGCGGCAGCTCTTTCATCATGTGCAACATTTTTACAACTTATCGGTAGTAGTATCGCTAATGATATCATTCAACCATTCAGTAAGAAGAAATATAGTGATCAGAAACTACTGAGTTTTAGTCGATTTTCAATGATTATTGTGACGGTTATCGTTCTAATAATTGGTATATGGCAACCTCCTTCTGTCATGTGGATTGGCTATTTTGCAGCAACTCTTTTTGCAGCATCATGGGGACCTGTTGCTTTTTCAAGTGTATTTTCAAAAACTGTAACAAGTCTTGGTGCTTTCTGGAGTATTATTGCAGGATTTTTAGGAGTAATTGCTGGAGAAGCGATCGGCACATTAATTAAGTTACCCATCTACCTCCATCCAGTAATTATAGGATTTATCCTCAGCTCTATTACCCTGTATGTAGTTTCTAAATTTGGTGTTATTACTGAGGAAGAAGTTTCATATCAACGAATGCTTCATCAACAACCAATGGAAGAAAACGAGAAACAAGAAATGGCAATTACAAAACGATACCCTACTTATTTAATCATAAGTGGAATCGCTCTCGTAATTATCACATTTGTTTTCTATTATTTGCCTATCTCACATGCTTAAAAGAAGGAGGATTTGCTATGTCAGTATTTAAATATTTATTTACACCTGTTGAAATTGGAAATACGATAATCAAAAATCGTATTTTATCAACAGCACATCAAACAAATCACGTATTGGACGGTATTCCTACAGATGATTTAATTGCTTATCATGTTACTCGTGCAAGAGGTGGTCTTGGTCTGATTATTTTAGAAGCTGGTGCAGTGCATTCGTCTGGTCTTTTAACAACACATACAATTGCCGCTTTTGATCCTAGTATTAAAGAAATCTATCGTAAGTTGATAGAGAAAGTTTCTCCATATGATACGAAAGTGTTTGCACAACTTTTTCACGGTGGACGTGAAATTGTGTCCAGTAATTATCGATCTGCTGCACTTGCGCCCTCTTCTATTCCAAGTCTGCGTTTTGGCACAATGCCACGGCCAATGTCATTCTCAGAAATTCAAGAGGTGATTACAGGTTTTGCTAAGTCAGCGCGCAATGCAAAGGATGGCGGACTACATGGTGTTGAGATTTGTTGTTCCCATGGGTATTTGCCGGCACAATTTTGGAGTGAACAAACCAATAAACGCAACGATGAATATGGTGGAAGTTTTGAAAACCGTATGCGTTTTATAGTAGAAACAATACAAGCAATATGGAAAGAAGTTGGCGAAGATTTTACTGTAGGAATTCGAATGAGTTCTGATGAGATGACAATAGATGGTTTAACTATTAAAGACTCTATCAAAATTGCAGAGTATTTGACGGATAAAGTTCGTGTTGATTTTATTAATATTACTGCTGGCGATTCCAGTACTTATGCAGGTTCTACTCACATCGTTCCGCCGGCTCCGATGAAACAGGCTTATTTGGCCCCTGATAGCTTTAAAATACGTCTAGAAGCAGCAGTTCCTGTATTCGTTGGTTCACGAATTGTAGACCCGATTCAGGGTGAAAAAATTATTAGTAGTGGTCGAGCAGATATGGTTGGAATGACACGTGCTACTATTGTCGATCCTAATATGCCGAATAAGGCAAAAAATGGTGAACATCAAATGATAAATGCTTGCATTGGCTGTCTACAAGCATGCATTGGGCATTATCATAAAGATTTACCAATTGGTTGTGTTCAGAATCCACAAGTAGGTAAAGAAGAATTCTTTGAGCGTGTTCTTCAGCAAAATAACCCTTCTAGAAAAGTACTAATTATTGGTGCTGGACCTGGTGGACTTGAAGCAGCCATTACTGCGGATACTATGGGTTATGATGTAACAGTAGTGGATCAATCGAATCGTATTGGTGGGTCACTAAATTTGATGCTACATGCACCACAACGAAATGAAATGGCTTCAGCGATGCTCGACAATTTTTCACGCCAACTGGCATTGACTAATATTCAACTAAAGCTTAATACAAAGTTGTCTCCAAAGGAAATTGAAGAATTTAAGGCGGATGCAATTATTTGTGCAGTTGGTTCACGACCTTATATTCCTAATGTTGAAGGAGTAATGGATGAGAGAGTGATATTAATTGATGATTTATTTAAGAAAAACATATTTAAAAAGAAAGAAAAGGCAATAGTATTTGATTTTAAAGGAGATTGGGCTGGGCTAGAGGCAACTCTTTATTTAGCAGAAAAGGGTTGTCAAGTAACACTTGTTACTGCGCGTTTATATATTGCAGAAGATGTACATCAGTATTTACGAAATGAATACATGAAGCATTTATACGAGGCAAATATCGAAATGATTACACATCACGATTTTGGTGGAATCTCGAAAGATGGAATTCACATGCGTAATCTATTTACACATGAGAAAAGATTAATAAATGCTGATCATGTTATTTTAGCTGTTGGAAGAATACCGAATACAGAACTGTTTGAGACAATAAAGAACATGGCTCCTTATGTTGCTCAAATTGGTGATTGTCTCGCACCAAGAACGATTGAAGAAGCAACGTTGGAAGGTCTAACAACTGTTACTCAAATTGAAGAACAAATAACTAATTCTTTGAATTTAAATATATAGTTTAAACCTTGGTATCTTTGAAAAGATTACTAACGTTAAACACCCTTATCTAAATATAGATAAGGGTGTTTAACATCTATTAAATCATTAATCTTCCTCTTTTGTACCAATTGATCGGGATGAAATTGCAAGCCCAATACCGGATATTTCGTATGCTGAATGGCCATAATCTCTTGATCATCTTAAGCAGTTTTGTTGTGTTTACTCTTGTTTAATTTGTATTTTTCTGATGGGCGCCCTTTGATATCAAAGCTCTATGCAAAGCATCATATTCTTTTATTTGAAAAAATTTTAGTGGCCAAACTTTATATCGCCTAACTCTTCAGGTATTCTCGTTTTAAAATCAATAATCTATGTATTACTCCTCCACGAACATGTATTGTGATTCTTTAACAACCAGTTACGTTTGTTACTCTTATGAATAATTTTTAAGTATATTGGAGAAATCTACATTAAACGATAATTCGCATTATTTAAACGAATAATCCCCTTTTGAACGATAAATTATAGGAAACTTCCGATAACTAGAAAGTTGTGACCAAGGTATTTATATTATGTAAACTAAAATTATTTGGCGTGGAGGAGGGCCTTGATTCATCAACTACCCATAATATCTGTACTTGTATATGGACAAGAATGTCCAGACATAATATAATTCCCTACTTTTTGGACAAGAATGTCCTACAGACAAATTAAAAATGATGTTGAAGCTTATGATTATCTACTTTTTTATCAACAATGAACTAATGTTCCTTCAAATAAGCCCGTTCTAATTTAGAACGGGCTTATGCTTGCTTGTGATTTTGTTCAACTGCAGTTAATTAAACCTTTTATTTAACAGCTTGAATAATAGCTGAGACAATATAATTTTCTAAATCATAATTAGGTTCTCATTCACAGATAAATTCTTTGGAATCATTTTTTGGTTCACAATTGAGATATTTGTAAAGCCTGCATCTTTTAAAAGTACTATCTTTCCCATAAATCTTTAGGATTTTATTATATGCACCTATACTATTTCCTTTTAAAAACAGAGAATGGATATATAAAACTGATTCTATTAATAAATTCTTTGAACTTTTATCTTGAAAATCACTTATTAAATTAACACTATAAAGCATAATATAACAAGAATATTTGATACGAATCATACATATATTGATTTTAGTATTTCATTAAAACAGAAGTCTATAATTATCCTAAGATGGATTTATAATATATGCGAAAATTATCTATAAAGATAGGATGATGACAATTATTGAAAAATCGGTTCTTGCTATGGTTATTTTACGTGTATTGTCTGGAAGTATTGAAGTAAGTGCTGGATTGTTGATGCTAAAGTTGAATAATTTAGAAAAAGCATTCTATATTAATACAATGCTTGCATTGGTTGGTCCAACAGTTTTAATCGTAACGACAGCAATTGCATTATTTGGACTAGCTGATAAAATTCCTGTGACGAGAATCATTTGCCTTTTTACGGGAATAACACTTATTATTATTAGCTCACATGTTAAGTAATATGGACATTCCATTTCTTAATCCTTGCTAAACTCTTTATTACAAACCTCACATTTATTAGCCGTAATTTTTTTCCTTTCTAAACAATATCTTTTGATTATTCTTCCTAATAGTGTTCATTAGTTTGCTGTAGCGTGTGACGACGCTGCGTTTTTTTATGTATAAGTAACCTCTACCTGCACAAATTTATATTGAATGTATCGCACGCAATTATTCGGTTGTGGCGTTGGTTGACCGTCACATCCTCCCTCATTCAGGGTCACCTTAACTCAGTGACCCTTTTATAATTTCTATTCTCAGATTGTATAGTAACATTACACTGCATCAGTTAGTTTTCTACTTGAATAAAGAATGAATCTATAAAGCAACTTCTTTAGGCTTAACATCGATCAACAACATTTTTCGACCTCTACCCATATTGGTAAATAAGTTCCTCTATCTTTGTTTTTGTCAGTTTACTCTTCAACTTGCCCAGTTCCAAAATCCCTTTCAATTATTTCCGATAAGAAAAAATATTGATTGCCATTAAATTTAACTTCTTATCTTTACACCTAAATCTTCTAGCGCTTCTCTTCTTGCTGCACCTGCTTTTGGCTTAGGTTAGATTTTTGTCTGACAATTGGAAGTGCTATTAATTGTTACGCTGAATTTTTTATTCGTCTTAAGGAGAATCTAGATTAAACGATAATTAGTATTATTTAAACGAATAATCCCCTTTTGAACGATAAATTATAGGAAACATCCGATAATTAGAAAGTTGTGACTAAGGTATTTATATTATGTAAACTAAAATCATTTGGAGTGGAGGAGGGCTTAAATATGTTAATCCCCCATAATACCCGTACTTTTTAAGTTGCAATTTTGAAGTTCCTTATAATTTTCATGTGAACGCTAACTCTCCTTTTTTACGATAATGGGATGATTTTGTACAAAATAGGTCGCCAAATATTGTCTTAAAGATCACTACCTTGCTTATAATTTTTCGTACGGGATTGAATCACCAAAGACCGATGATAAACTCCCCGTCTATATGACATTAACAGATCTAAAACAGCTATTTGCTTTTTAAGAACGCGACCAATCACGTTTTGTGATGCGGAATGAGATAATGTTTAAATCGCTAGCAACAACAGGTCTAAGACGTTCTGAACTTGTTTCTTTAAACTATCTCCTTCAAATACCCCTAATAAAATGTCGGTGATCCTAGCCCTGTTCTAGTGGGTATTTAAGTTTAAAGGTCTTTTGATGTTCTAGCCCATATTTTAATAGATCCGAATAAATAATTGTGCTCCCAAATGTAATTTTTGAATATTCCCTTCCCTTTGTATAATCAGGTTGAACAGCAGCAGCTTCCGATTCAATTAGATTTTTGAGGTGCTCTATAATATATGCATCTCTTTTTTGAATCTTAATTTTTAAACCAACATGATAATTCACAATCTAAATATTTTTTTCTTCTATATGCATATCTTCTTTAGTTTTATTTATTAACAGGAATGCTGCTCCTTAGTTCAGGAAGAATTTTCAAATACAATCGAAATCGTCATACATTTTTAGTTTACATAAGACATGGTAATGAATACTTGGTTCTAAATACCAATTGGAGAGTAGTTGTAAAGGTGGCGATTTGCTGCACAATCCAAAATCGTTTCATGCAAAGATCTCAAGTATGGGTCTTAGACTAAGCCTCTTCATTAATTAAACATATTCTTTACTATACTCTAAGAATGGATGTTAAAAGTGTTAAATCCAATGCATTTAAATGTAGGACATCAAATGTTTCCTGGTTTTCCAAGATACAAAGGAATAGGAGGATCACGTGATGGTTCACGCAGTTCAAGGAATCATTTGTTTAATTTCTGGTTTAAACAAGAAAAGTCGATGGGCTACAGTGATTTAAACAATTCTGATAGATGCTTTGTAATACACAACGATAACAATCCATCCAGATGAAAATACATAAAAGAAAAGCTCCGACGGAACCCACCTCTGCTGCCCTTCACTTTTCTTTCAACTTTGAACTTCGATAGGAATAACACAGAAAAAGTTAACTAGTAAGAACTAGTTAACTTTATATACAGACGCACTCAATAAAACATTGAGTGACATACTTTTAAGATAGCGAAAAATCGCCTGAAGTTTTTAAAAAAATAAGTTATTCCAAAAGGAGTTACTGCTCGTGCGTCGCCGGTTTCGCGAAGTACGACGTCTCCTGCTCGTGCGTCGCTGGATTCGTGAAGTACGACGTACCCTGCTCGTGCGTCGCTGGATTCGCGAAGTACGACGTACCCTGCTCGTGCGTCGCTGGATTCGCGAAGTACGACGTCTCCTGCTCGTGCGTCGCTGGATTCGCGAAGTACGACGTACCCTGCTCGTGCGTCGCTGGATTCGCGAAGTACGGCGTACCCTGCTTGTGCGTCGCTGGATTCGCGAAGTACGGCGTCTCCTTCTCGTGCATCGTTCGTTACTAATAGGATCCTGGTGCATGAAGTGACCTAACCCTGAGTTGTTAGCTATTTCTACTGCTTTCTGTATAAATAACATATTCAACCTCCTTTCATCTTAATTAGAGAAAGAAGGTAGATTCCTTTTAAAAAAGAATCAAACCCATGCCTCAGCACTTTTCTCCCCCTTTTCGTAATATATGAGGTTGTACTAAAGATGTTAGAGATAATCACATAATTTTCAAAAGTAAAATATAAATTTTATATCTTTTGTGGAATCTTACATTTTTGTTTTATAGGAATAATTTAAAAATGAAAGGAAAGAATTCGCGTGGATAACGGCATAATAATACCTGAATATCAGCTTTTTATTCATCCTTTAGATTTAAGTGAACTTCGTAAAGATATTTGGTGTGACGATCCTATCTCTGCCAAGCTAACGATTAACAAAAGAAAGTGTGATATTTATATCGTCTATCGTGGCTCCCATATCCGGGATTTTCGAAAGAAGTCGTATCACATTTCGTTTAATAAGCCAAGTACGTATAGAAATGCCAAAGAAATTCATATCAACGCAGAATATAAAGATCCTTCTCTATTAAGAAATAAACTATCGCTCGATTTTTTCAATGAAATAGGGTGCTTATCTCCAAAGTCCCGATTTGTAAATATGAAATTGAATGGGAAAAATGAGGGACTTTATTTGGAATTAGAATCAGTGGATGAGCATTTCCTTAAAAATCGACAACTACCGCAAGGACCAATATTCTATGCGGTTGATGGCGATGCAAACTTTTCGTTGATGAGTGATCTTGATAAAGATGTAAAGAAATCACTTAAAGCTGGCTATGAATTAAAATATGGGACAGAACAAGATGAAATTCATTTGCAAAAAATGATTATTGAAATTAATACCATTTCAAAAGCTGAATTTGAAAATGCAATTGTGAAATACCTCAATGTTGATCAGTATATTAGATGGTTGGCTGGCGTTGTTTTCACCCAAAATTTTGATGGTTTTGTTCATAATTACGCATTATACCAGAATAGTGAAACTAGGCTATTCGAAGTTATCCCATGGGATTACGATGCAACATGGGGAAGGGATGTAAACGGAAAAGTGATGGCGGAAGACTATTTACGAATCGAAGGATTTAATACGCTTACCGCAAGAATTCTCGACGTAAAAACATTTCGACGTCAATATAAAAACTTGCTAAAAGTTATTTTGAACAACCAATTTAATGTAGACTATTTGAAACCGAAAATACATGGTATGCATGATTTAATAAGACCTTATATTCAAAAAGATCCTTATAAAAAAGACGATATACATTTATTTGATAAGGAACCAGAGTATATATTGGATTTTATTGAAGCACGTGCGAAATATATAAGAGGGAAATTAGATTCATTAGATTAAGTTGTTGCATCATCTTACAAAACTCTCTTTCCAAGTGGTAAGTGCGTTGTTGTCGCTTGAATTAGCACACAATTATCTGCACTGTAAATATAGTAAAATCGTTTAAGTGGTATTCTGATATGCTCCCTATTAGGTAGACAGATTAAAATCTGTTTATCTAATAGGGAGTATTTTTTATGGCTCGAAGTAAACATCCATATGTGAGAAGTATTATGACACTAAAAGTGATAGATGATTACATTTACTTCTATAATCATCATCGCTATTAGAACCGATTTAACGACCTGAGTACAGTTGTAGGTACTGCAAATTGATCATGTTACTGGCCAATGGACCAACTCTATGTTCTTTAATGCCCATTTTGCTTGCTCAGCACACCGAAATTGAATACATTTTATTTTACATAACAGTACTTTAAATCTTCCTTTGCAAAGATCCCTTATTTGTGTCTTAGTCTAAGCCACTTCATTGATTGAACATAGCCTATACTATATCAATTGAAGGGAGTTAAAAAAATGGTAAATCCAATGCGTTTTAATGAAGGACGCCGATTTTTCTCAGGTATGAGCCCATTTTTCGCAGTCGGGAGACCATTTTTCCCCAGGTATGAGCCCTTTTTTCCCTTGACTCGGAAGTAAATTGTTTCCCTGTTTTCCTAGTCATAACAAACACCTCCGAATAAGTATGTTACTGTACTTTAACGCGCACGGACGTTCTAACCAAAAACCAACAGTGCTAATAAATAGAGCCTATTTATTAAGTAGATAATTGCCGCGGTTCCTGTTAACAACAATTCATATTATAGAAAGGAGGGAAATTACTATGTCCGAATCTTATGGTAGTGGTACTGGTTCAGCATTTGCACTAATTGTTGTTCTATTCATTCTTCTGATTATTGTCGGAGCTGCTTTCATGCATAAAGGTTATTAATACCCAATACGCCTATAATGCTCATAACTGTTGTAAGGCAATACTAATTTAACCTTACACCTTTAAATCTTAACTAAGGGTCACTATCCTCCGGTGATCCTTTAAATATTTCCTGTTTCAATGTTATACTTAACCTTTAAGGGCATATTAAAAAGCCACAACAAATTACATGTGACTTTATCATATAGTTTCCATTATTATCTTTAATTGTTCGAATCTCTTACATTTAAATACAATCCTAATCTATCCTGCGATCTTGCAATATTGACAAGAACATAAAAGCAAAATCCTGTATTAAAAAATTAACACAGGATTTTAATCAAATTTTTATTTCAATCCACAACTGTACATTAATCAACCTTAATTTGCGCCATCATTCCGTTATCTTCATGTTCTAATATATGACAATGGATCATATAGACACCCTTATGTTTAAATTGTACAGCTATTCTTACTTTCTCATCTGGTTTTATGGAGATACTGTCCTTCCATCCTTGTTCATTTTCAGGTGGCTCTTTCCCATCTCGGGATATTATTTTAAATTGCGCTCCATGAATATGGAACGGATGAATCATTCCACCCATCATATCCGGTTTATTATAAATTTCCCATACCTCGGTAACTCCTTGTTTTTGAGTAAAATCAATTCGTTCTGGATCAAATTTCTTTCCGTTTATCGTCACCATGTTCATCATCCCAAAGAGTTCCACTTTCTTTGTGACAGGTAAATTCAGTTCTTTATCCGCCAATGAAAAATCATTTAATTTTTCCGGAACCTTACTGCTCACCCCAATTTGATCAGTAACTTCAAATGGCAATAGGACAGTTCCATCCTCATTTATTAACGCTAAGTTGTTATTGACTTTTTTAAGCTGAGAAAAATTAACAACGATTTCTGCTCTCTCGGAAGGTGTCAGTGTAATTTCTTTCAAAGTCACTGGTTCATTCAAAAAGCCCCCATCCGTTGCAATTTGAAGAAACGAATCCCCTGAATTCAATTTAAAGGTGTAATTCCTCGCATTAGATCCATTTAATAAGCGAAGACGCACTTTCTCTTTGTTTACAGTCAATTTGGGATTAAGTGTTCCATTTATCAATAATGTATCGCCGATTGTTCCGTCTTCATTCTTTACAGCGTTATAATTCAATTGTTTCTTGTCATCAAAAGATTTATCTTGAAATACCAATGGAAAATCGTTCTTCCCATAATCATTTGGCAATCCAAGACCTTTTGAATGATTATCTTCGATATAAATCAAGCCTGCAAGCCCGTTATATACCTGTTCTGACGTTTTCCCGTGAGGATGGGGATGGAACCATAATGTAGACGCTTCTTGTGTCACTTCAAATTCAATCACTTTTTCTTCTCCAGGTTTAAGTATGTCATACGGTCCCCCATCTACGTCCGAAGATACTTCTAGCCCATGCCAGTGAAAAGTTGTTGGTTCATCCAGTTCATTTATCGTTCTAATTTTAACTTTGTCGCCTTTTTCAAAACGAAGCATTGGTCCTAAAAACGATCCATTATATCCATACGTTTTTGTTTCGATACCATCGAAAATTTCCGTATTCCCTTTTTGTGCTTTAACAGTATATACGATACCCTTCTCGTTATCACGTTCGAGTACAGCAGGAATTTTCAATTCATTTTCCCCTGTTGAATCGTTTAATCTTACCACATTGCCATGACTCTCATGTCCCTGCATCTTGTCTTGATTCATAGTGGAATGATCCATGCCTTTCATATCGTTGCTCTTTTCTTGGCTACAAGCTCCAATTATGCCTAGACCCACAATAATACTTGCTAGTGCGATTTTCTTCATAATATCAACCATTCCTTTCACCCACAGCATACAGAATAGTTGTGTAGAAATTATGTAGAAAGGGGTATTTGTATACGAAAAGTTGTCCCTTTATTTTTTTCGCTTTTGACGGAAATTTTACCTCCATGCGCCTCCACTAGCTTTTTAGTAATTGTCATACCGATTCCATTGCCAGTATATTGATTTCTCTCCCGATAATTTCGTTCAAAGACTTTTTTACTCGTCTCTCCATCCATACCGATTCCATTATCATGTACAATAATTATAAAATGGCTATTATTTTTTAATAATTTAATTAATATAGCACCATCTTTATGAACATGGTACATAGCATTTTTGATAATATTGTGTAGAATTTGATTCAATCTTAGGGCGTCTACCTTGGCATGGATTTCTTTGTCTAAATCCAAGTCTACCTGTATTTCTTTTTCAAGTAATTCACTTGCCAACCCAATAACAGATTTTTCGATTAGATTAGCAATCAGTTGTTCTTTCATGATGACCTTAAATGTAGGATTATTAATATCATTTAATGTATCTAATTCACCAACAAGGATTATAAGCCGATCAATTTCTTCAACACATGCTTGCAAACGGTCTGGGGTTGCTGCCCAAACTCCATCTTCAAATGCACTTAAATAGCTTTTTATTGAGGCTAGTGGATTACGAATTTCATGTGCGAGGTCTTGTGTCATTTCTTTACGCCGCAATTCATAGGCGCCTAATGTTTCATCCAGTCTTATCAATGATTGACCTAATTGTCCAATTTGATCATTAATGATATAACTCATATTTAAGTGGCGGTCACCACGCACAAGTCTTAACGCAAAGTGGTTTAATTCTTGAATTGGCCTACTTATTGTTCTTGCAATTAAAAAACTAGAAATCAATATGACAATAAGTAATAAACCTAATGACCACAATGCTGTTTCTCTTAATGCCATGTCATAATGGTGAATGACTTCCTTGGAGTCTGTAATATGAAGCATCATCAAATGCTCATGACTTTTATAAAGTAATATCGCCGTTATAAATAGGAGCATGCATGATGAAAAGACGGCAATAATTAAGGTGATTTTTGTATTAAACTTCATTCCTGTTTAACCTTCTCATTTATTTTGTATCCCAACCCAAATACAGTTTGGATATAATCCTCTTTCATTTTTTTACGAATATTTTTAATATGTTGATCCACTATCCGGGGATTTATATCTGAATCAAATCCAAATATTTTTTGAATAATATCATCTCTACTGAATACCTTTTTAGGGTTTTCAGCTAATAATAGTAATATGCTAAATTCGTGTGGTGTAAATTGAGTACTTTGGTGATTTATTAATACTTTTCTTTCATCTTTATAAATTTCTAATTGCCCTAAAGTAATAACTTGCTTTTTGTGTGAATCTGGCAATAGCCTTTCTGCTCTCACTAATATTTCTTTAGGATGGAATGGTTTAACCACATAATCGTCTGCCCCCATTTCAAATCCTTTTATTTTATCATCAATAGAAATTTTTGCCGTAAGCATAATCACGGGAATATCATAATTTGATTTTACATATTGGCAAATATCTTCCCCTGCCATATCTGGTAACATTAAATCTAAAATAATCATATCAAGAGGTACTTGGTCTACCATTTGTATTGCGGATTCTCCAGTATTCGCGATATATGTATAATCTCCGTTTTTTTCAAAATAAGATGACAATACATTTGTAATCTTTGCTTCATCATCAACAATTAATACTCGCATTCCTCAATTCACCAACTTTTTATAATGAGTTCAATAATATTATAAATAATATCTCCTACTCATGCTAACTTGTAGAATCCCTTTTTTCTTTTTTTCCACAATCTATCCCGATTGTGGAATAGACTAACCTCAATTAAAATTGTTAATCTTACTTTATAGCTGATGATTCTTGTTTGCAAATAACAAATTTTCACAATTTAAATAAGACTGTGAGAGCGATCGAGATTCAGTAACACGTACCGTTGCCCATCTCGATCGCTCTCACAGCCACAATAAAAGTATTCAACATTTCCTGATTTGACAACTCCCTATTGGACTTTTCGATTTGCTCTTGTAAAGTTCCTTATAATTTTCATGTGAACGATAACGCTCCTCTTATGATTTTGTACAGATAATAATTATTTGTTTATTACGATATCTGGAGATTTTATACTTGCAGCGCCATGCTGTCATTATTGATGAATTTGTGTTGAATATTGAAATTGAAAAATTACACGGTCAATATGGTCATAAGTTATGAATACGATTTACAGCTCTTTTAACCTTTTTAATACAGATCATGGCTGCTCAACTAGTTTATTTACCCCAGTATCTTGTAATTCATACGCGGCTTTATAGACGGCAAATAATCCTTCCAAAGTATCGCAATCTTCAATGGCTATAGGATTGCTAGTAACGATCCTAAGGCTATTATTTGATTGACCGTTTTAGGTCTAAAATGAACTTCCGTTCGTTTAATCCATTCTAATAAATTACTATAGTTTACATTTTCAATTATGGGTTCAATGTCTTTATATTTTCCGTGTCCAATACAAAATCTTTTCCATTTTGTTTAAACTTTTGGTCAAGAGAATAACAACCTTAGAGAAAACAGCCAATATTATTAACGTTAGAAAACTTTCAAGTATAATGTTCGTATTTTATCCGATTGATAAAGTATCCGGTCGATGGAAGAATAGCACTTTCACTATTAAAATACGAATGTTAATATTGTTTTATGAATAATAGTTCGTTAATTCTATTCTGTTAGTATTTTTGTAAACTATCATTTCTAAGTATATATACTTA
Organism: Lysinibacillus sp. NPDC093688; assembly: GCF_050280145.1. Lineage (NCBI taxonomy): Bacteria > Bacillati > Bacillota > Bacilli > Caryophanales > Bacillaceae > Lysinibacillus > Lysinibacillus sp. NPDC093688. The sequence continues at coordinate 91,763 of NZ_JBNNUX010000004.1, read as the reverse complement.
AATTCCCTTCTTTCCAAACGCTGTTTCGTTTCTCTTGATCATTATTGTAATTCGTGACGTAATCATCGCCAATGTATATCCATGCCGTTACGGATTTTGCAAATTTACTTTTCAACACCTTTTTCCCATTAGCTATTAACGTGTTTGTAACCTCATCTTTATACTTTTCTAAATTTCCACAGTATATAATACTAATTTCATCTCGCATACTACGTGTAATAAAGGCTACTGTTTTAAGATTTTCGTACTGTAAATCATCAAAAGTCCGACGTAGTATACCAAAAAAATGTTCTTCTATTTCACAGGCATATAAAACTGGCGCCGTTTCAAACTGTATTTTTTGTGTACCCGGACTGCGATCATAGCCATTACTACGTTTTGTAAGCAAGTAGGTTTTCTACTGTTCTATGAATAATTTAGGTTTGAAGATATTTTTCTAATAAAGTTAAAAAGAGCTCGATATCATCTTTGCTAAGATCACCAATGTTGGCTACCCTAAAAGAATTTAATTGATTAAGTTTTCCAGGATATATCGTTATTCCGTTAGCATATAAATAATCATGCATTTCTTTAAAATTATAATTTTCACTTTCGGGCTCTACTATTGCTGTAATAATTTTCGAATGGTGCTCCAAAGGGACGAGATATCTTAAACCAAGTCTAGAGAGACCTTCTATTAAGGTTTCCCAACATTTAGAATATCGTTCATATCTTTCTTTCATTCCTTCTGCTTTTAATTCTACAATGGCCTGTTTTAGCGCATAGATAGTTTGTACAGGTGGAGTAAAACGCATCTGACCGGTCTCGATGAAATGGTAATATTGAGAATAAAGATTCAAGTAATAATTTGTCGGCTTTTTTGTTTTTCCTTTTTCTAGTTCGCTTTTTTTAGCTATAACAAAAGAGACCCCTGCCATTCCTTGAAGGTTTTTATTGGAACTAGCCGCCAAATAACTTATTTTCATTTTACTCATATTAATAGGAATAGCCGCAAACGAACTCATTGCATCTACCATCATATGAATCTCATTTTCTTCACAAATGGAGCCAATCGATTCTATATCGTTTAATATTCCCGTTGTTGTTTCATTATGCACAACAGCTAGATAAGAAACTTTTCGTGGAATTTTTTGAATGAATGAATGTAACTGATCTAATTTAATAGCTTGATCGGGTGGACTTAAAAACTCAATCCAATCCAGCTGATAAGCTTCTGCAATTTCGCACATTCTCTTTCCATAGGCTCCGTTATTAATGATTACTAAAACCCCATCAGTCATTACTGAACTCAAGATTGATTCTACAGCAGCAGTACCTGAACCACCGAATAAAACGGTTGTATACTGATTCTCTTCTGAAACTAAACTAGTAATTTCAGAAGTAACAAATTGCAATAATTGGCTGAAGTCATCTTCACGAGGGCAAATATCAGGTACCACTTGTGCGTATTTAACCGTATCTGTTGTAGTAGCAGGTCCGGGATTCAGTAATATATTTCTTTTAATTTTCTTCACGGTACTCCTCCCTTTAATTTTATTACACTTTTATACGCGGTTCGAATTATCTCTGTAAAGAGGTTCTTATAGGCAAGATTAACCTGCAAATATTTATTTTCAGAACAATTATTTAAGAAATCTCTGTAGACGAGTTTTAATTTCACTTGGAGTAACTTTTGGACGTCCTAGATTTTGTTTAGATCCCTTTGAGATTTTCAAATAAATAAAAGTCAGCCCTTTTGTCATTTTCCATTCTTGAATACACTTTTCAAGTTCATGTAAACTATGGATATAGCATGACTTTTCATAACCGCAAGCTGCAGCAATATTGACAAGATCAACATTGTGAGAAACGGTATTTTGCCCTCCAGTTGAATCGTGAACTTGATTATCTAGAAGAATGTGGAGCATATTTTCAGGTTGATAGTAGCCATTTGTAGATAAGCTTCCCATTCGCATAAGGAGGGAACCATCTCCATCAATAACAATTACATCTATATCTTTTCGCGTATAGGCTAAGCCTAAGCCTAAAGAACCGACACAACCCATGGAGCCAACCATATATAGATTATTATCAGAATCCTCGACCTCATATAGTTCCCTTCCTGTTTTACCAGTTGTGGCCATTAGTACTGTTTTCATATCTTTGAGTCCATTTATCACTTTTAAAGTGTCAAAACGACTTGGCAGTTCATCTAAGTCAGTTTGTTCACTTTTTTCCTTATTTTTATGATTAAGGCGTTGCTCTATCTTCAATTTCTCACTTTTAAAAGTTTCTTTTCTCACTACAAAAAAGAATGGTCGATTTGCTTCAATCCACTTGTTAGCTTCTTCAAGTTGTCTCTTTGCCTCACTATCATCAAAAGATAAGAATTGCCATTTTATTTGCATGAGATCTAATAGTTGCGTAGTAATTTGCCCCATTAATTCATGCTGGGGCTCATCATTCAACCCGGGTTCTCCACGGAGACTAACAAACCCAAGTATAGGTATTTGAAAGGGGTAGTTTAAGGAAGTCAATGGAGAAATACAATTGGTTAGACCAGAGTTTTGCATTAAAACAACTGATTTCCTTCCACCAAGGTATGCTCCTGAAGCAATAGCTACTGCATCGCCTTCGTTGGCTGCAGCAATATATTCACACTCATTTATGGAATAGTTAATAAGATTCTTTAAAAATGAACATGGGACCCCACTGTAAAAGTCAAAACCATGTCTTTTAAGCTCATTTCCAAATTCGCTTGTATTTAGCATACCATCACTCCGTTTCCGTTTTTGATTGGTTATTAGTTGATGGCAAATATTTCTTCTCCGCTTTTTGAAGCTCCTCAGCATTTTGGAGTCTAAAAATCTCTTGTACACTTACGATCGATTTCTCTACTTGAATGAGACTCTCATCTTTTAGGATTTGTTTTGAGATGTTCTGCATAGCAGTTATCGATGCTCTTAAGTTATGATTAGCCCAGATCGCAGTACTTATTCCTACTTTTCTGAATTCATTTGTTGGGGTTGTATAATATTTTGTAGGCACAATAACCACTGGATGCCTTCTACCCCATTCCTTCATAAATGCTTCAATTTCTTTAAAATCTGACCTTTTACTATGCACAAGAATTGCATCGGCGCCTGCCTTCCTGTAGGCTTCCGCACGTTTAAGGGCTTCATCTAATCCCAGTCCTGCAATAAAAGCCTCGACTCTAGCTACAACCATAAAGTCTTCATCCTCTTGCGTATCTTTCATTGCTTTTATTTTCCCGCAAAATTCTTCAATCGATGCGAGAAGCTGTAATTCTCCATTAATAAATGAGTTCGTTTTCGGAAAAATTTTATCCTCGATACAGACTCCAGCAATCTTTAATTGTTCTAGTTTTCTAACTAACCGCCGAGCATTATTAAAATTTCCATATCCTGTATCCCCATCTAATAGGATGGGAATTGTTGTCGTATCACTCATAAATTCAAGTATATCTAATACCTGCGTCCATGATGCTTCATTATTATCTCTTACACCCAAAGATCCTGAAATCGATAGACCACTCGCCCAAATCCCTTTAAAACCGGCCTCCTCTACAACTTTTGCGGAAAGACCGTTATGGGCTTCCATTAAAAATTCGAGTTCATCTGAATATATTAATTCTTTTAATTTCTTCGTCTTTTTCAATATCTTCCATCTCCTTACTCGACATGTCGTATTATCATATGACTAAAAGTAAAGATTAGCAGGGCAGATACATTAGAAACTAACGATTTTGAAATCAAAAAAATGAAGTATAGAGAACAATCAAAATGCTATTTTCTGTGTAGTATATGGGACTCTAACAGAAAAATGGGAGACATTAATTGCGTTACTAAGTCACACCCACCTATGCAAGACAAATCTATTTACATACAATACAGTAACTTTCATAAGAGGAGAGGACTACACTCTTCATACAAAAAATAAAATATCTTACTAAATGAGGTGCGCTTATTGAAAAATGGACTTGGAAAATGGGACCAATTCTTACTATTAAATCAAAATCCTTTAACAACTAACTGCATTCCAGAATCAACACTTTACAGTCTAGAAAACCTAATCTATTTATTAGATAGGTATGAGTATGTTTATGTGAAACATACTAGCACCGGACAAGGAAGAGCAATTTATAAAGTCTACAAAAGAAAAGATGGACAGTATTGTTTTAACGGATTTACCATGCAAGGTGAAGAAATAAATAAGTGTGTGGCAGCAATTGAGGATTTCCATCAAGTTCTACACCCATATGAGAAACACGATAGATTAAGCGGAATTTATATTATACAGGAGGGAGTCATGAGTCTAACCCCTGATGGGGATTCAATATCCATTCGTGTTCATGTTCAAAATCTAAAGGGAAAATGGATAATTGGTGGTATTTACGGAAGGATTGCAACTGAGGATCATGGGATTGTTAATTCAAATCGTGGTTCTCAAGTAATACCGATTGATGAATTATTATCAGATTATATGTTGATGGATAATACAAAGAAAGATAAAACAATAGCTTCTCTAAAAGAAGATTCAATTTTAGCATCTGAAGTAATAGCATCCCACTTTCCTTGTAGAGAATATGGCATTGATTTCGGAATAAATCTTGAAGGAAAACCTATATTATTTGAAGTAAATACAACACCAAGCATAAGTAGTTTTGCCAAAATTGATAGGGCGATCTGGAAGGAAATTGTTGAGATTAGGAAAATGCAAAATGAATAAAAGGTCCATTTGGTGGTAAGAAGATAATGAGCAATGACGTTTATTTTTCCATCAAGGAACCCCTACAAAATAGCACTATTATAAAAGCGTATTCGAAAAATCCCGAATACGCTTCCTTTAATCTTCAATCGTTTCTAAATAGCATTGCTGTAAACATGTATCCGTCAAAAATTTCTTAATCCCCGTAGCAAATGACAATTCAATCGTGCTACTCGTAACGGCTAATATTTCTCCTTCTCCTAAAATCACATGCTTTACTTTTGAGCCGACGATTAACGCTGACTCGGTTGTAATCGTCCGCTCATTACGGTATTGCTTCAGTACTTTCCTCGGACTTTTCGGCGCTTTCTTTGGCAATTCCTGCGGAGAGACGATTTGTTTTAACGCCTTCATGAAAATCGATGGCACCACACTTGTTTTAAAGCGCTTATTATACGAAATTAATTCTAAATGGCGAATCGCACGCGTGATACCGACATAAAAGAGTCGTGTTTCTTCTTCGATTTCTTCTTCCGCCTCACTAGGTAAAATCCCCTCAATCAAGTCAATCAAATACACATGGTCAAATTCCAAGCCTTTTGAACTGTGCAATGTTGTCAGTGTAATTGCATTCAATTCATTTTTCATATGAGAAGAACGTGCTAAATTTTCAAGCTGCTTCAAACGACCCGCAAATTCGGTCATCGTCGTCGTATGACGAGCAATTAAACCGAGTACATCCACAATATCTAGTAAATTTTCATAATTAAAACCGAGATTCTCACTCATATTCTTTAAGGTGCGCTCATAACCAAAGTCATAACGAATATGCTCTAGCATGGCTGTTGGCGTCGTTTTATCAAATTGAATGCTATCATACGTTTTGCGAATGCGCTTAATATATTCAGGCTGATAATCCTTTAACTCAACATGTTCTAACAACTGTGTGAATACACAGCCATCTTCTGGCACTTTCTGTAGCGCCTTCAATTGCGTTGGTGTAATATAAGCATTCATTTTTCTGTAAACTTTTTCAAATACCGTAATATTTTTTGTATTGTACGCTAGACGCATGAAGTTCATAATATCCTCCACGACCCAATGCGTGAAAAAGCGAATCGTGGAATCTTTCATATAGAAAGGCAAACCTGCTCTGTCAAAAGCGTCCATAAGCGGAATGGCTGACGTATTATTTCGATATAAAATAGCCGTTGAGCCGCGCTTAGACAGATTTTTCAATTGGTCCACTAAATACTTGGCCTGTAAATTGTAATTCTCGAGGATTTTAAACGAGATCGGTTCTGCAGCAGGGTTTTCCGTAAACATTTGTTTGTTAAAACGCTTTTTATTTCGCTGAATGAATATATTGGCTGGCTCTACAATCGTTGCAGCTGAACGATAGTTTTGCGTCATAAGTAAAACATGCGCCTCCGGATATACCTTTTGGAAATTCAGCAAATAATCTGGCTCTGCACCGCGCCAGCTATAAATGGCCTGATCCTCATCTGCAACGACGCATAAATTTTGATGGACTGCGACGAGCTTCGCGATAATCGCATGTTGAACGGGTGATGTATCTTGACTTTCATCCGTTAAATAATAATCGTAGCGGCGTTGGTATTGCGCCAGCACCTCTCGATTTTTCGTGAAAATATCATTCGCCATTAATAACATATCGTCAAAATCAATTAATAAACGATCACTACCTGTGCGTTTATATTCCTCATAACGCTGTAAAATCTCGACTTTTTTAGGTACCTTTACTTCTGCAATTGCCCATTCCTGTTCTGGCAGCATTTTATTTTTGATAAACGTTATGTACGTCAGTAGCTCGTCTAACTGATCTTCGGTAATTTTTGTGCTATTTAATTGTTCAAAAATCTCGCGAAGTACTCGTTTTTTTGAAACAACACCAGGCTTGTCCGATTCTTCAATGATACCGTACGAAATGCCCTGGCGTTCAAGTGTCTGCCGCACAACTTGAAATGCTAAACTATGAATCGTCGAAAAATCAACCGGTGGCAAATGCGGGAAAAACTTTGCAAAACGTGCCTTCATATCATCGGCTGATGCCTTACTAAACGTGACAGCCTTTATGCGAGAAGGATTCACACCAAGCGCCTCAATCATATAGCCAATTCGCATAATAATCGTCGTCGTTTTTCCTGAACCGGGAGAAGCCAATAGTAACAGCGGCCCACTCGTTTGTAACACCGCCTGCGTCTGTACATCATTTAGATGAACGCCAAGTGAACGCTCCTTTTCCTCAAAAAACGCTTTTTGCGCTCCATTCATATCAATCTCTCTCCGTTCAAAAAAAGTCTATACTTTATTATACCAAATGATGAGGATTCATCCGAGGAAAGCCGCACAATATTAAAGCAAAAGCAGGGGAACATTCACACAAGGTTGTCTAATAGATGCTACAGAGCTTATATCCATAAAGAAAATTTTTAAAACAAAAAACATATCATTTTATTTTTTAAGCAATAAGTAGGTTTATACAATATTTTTAATGAGGCAACCATTAATTTATTAGCTTTTGCCAATAGTCTGCTGTTTTTGTTCTTTTGTAAAATTTATAAAATGGTTCTTTATGGAGGGCAAGTTCTTTATAGAGCTTAATTATTTCCTGTAAAAGATTTTCGATATGCTGTACAGGTACTTTTTTCGCAAATAGCTCCCCTGCCTGTGCATTTTTCCCCATAGGAACAGCCCCTAAATACACATCAAAGCTATCTTTCTGATATACTAGCCCAATATCATCATAAACGGCATTATAACAAGCTGATGCACAGCCATTCATATTAATGCGAATTCGGCTTGGCACTTCCAAGCCATCAAGCTGCTGATACAGCTCCTCTGTAATTGTTGCTGCATCCATCTTAACCCCATCACAAAAATCACAGGCCTTCATCGCAACAACCTGTCCTTGTTGCGCAATATATAAACCAACCTGTTCCAGCTCTTGCGTCACTCTTATCAGATCTAACGTCGGCACAGAAATCATGATGTTATAAGACGTAGAATATTTAATCGCTCCACTCTTTCCAACTACTTCTGCGATTTTTTGAAATTGTGCTGGTGTATAATGTTTGTTGATAATTCCAGGACTCACGGCAATACGTGTAAATTCACCTTCACTGTTTAACTTAGCAAATGTTTTTTCAGGAATATTATTGTTAAATGTATTTATTGTCATCGTTTCCCATCCTCCTATGAAAAAAGAAGCTAGCAATTGGCTAGCTCCTCTTCTTTATTATTGAAAGCTTTCTGGATAAAATCCTTTTGCTAATATTTGAATTGCTTCAGCTGCACGAACACCTTCAGATGCTGCTGATAGTGGTAAAACAACGAAACGTCCGTTTAATACCGCTTCTGTTTCTTTTAATGCCGGATCATTTTTCAGGAAATTAATTTTTTCTTGAGCAGTAGTTGAACCATAGTCAATTACAACGATAACTTTGGGGTTGCGCTCTACTACATCTTCTTTAGAAACTGTTGCCCAGCCAGACTTAACATCATCGAAAATATTTTTTCCACCTGCTACAGTCACAAGTTCATTCATGAAGTTTTGTGCAGCAGTGAAAACTTCTTTCTCACCACTATCAAATACAAGAACACGCAAATTATCCTTATTTTGCGGAAGCTTCGTCCGAATGTCCTCTACTTCTTTTGTCATTTGCTCAATTAATTTTTCTCCACGCTCTTCCACACGGAATATTTTAGCAATGTTTCTGATATCGGCGAAAATATCCTCTAACTTAGGATTTGTAATGCTTGAAGATGTATGTAAATAAGTATGAATGCCAAGTGCTTCTAGTTCTTCTGGAGTCCCAACACCCTTCTCACTAAATCCACTTTTCCAGCCTGCAAATAAAAAATCTGCTCCTGAATCAATCACCTGCTCCTTTGTTGGGTATTCCTCAGCTAATACCGGAACTTTTTCATACGCCGCTTGTAACGGTGGATAAATTGCATCATCTAAATACGCTGTTCCAACCATTGAATCCTCTAAGCCTAACGCTAGCATAATTTCTGTTACATGCTGATTTAAGCTAATGGCTTTTTTAGGCGCTTCCGTATAAACTTGTGTCGTACCGTTATTTTCAATCGTTACTTTCGTTGCCTCTGCTTTTGCTGGTTCTACTTGCTCACTTTGCGATGCTGAATCTTGTTTTTCCTCGTTACCACAAGCCGTTAAAATACTTACCATTAAGATTGCAAGAACAAGCCATACGCTTTTAAATGTCTTCATTTCTATTTCTCCTTTTTTCAAAAAATATTATATAGAATGAAATCTATGATCCCTTAACTAACTATAAAAATTGCTCAGATATATAATAAATATGGGGTTTTTTCGTGATAGGATGCACGCTCACTTCCGCATGTACTCCAAACACTCTTTGTAATAATGAGGGCGTTAATACATCAAATGGTGTCCCGTATGCTACGATTTCTCCGTCCTTTAAAACATAAATTTTATCACAGTAAGTTGCTGCAATATTTAAATCATGCAAGGCTGCAATGACCGTAATCGGCAAGCTCTGTATCAAATCCATGAGCTGGAGCTGATGCTGAACATCTAAATGATTCGTTGGCTCATCTAATGCCATGATCTTAGCCTGTTGTGCCAATGCTCTTGCAACAATGACTCGTTTTTTCTCACCACCGGATAATGAACTAAAGGTACGCTCACTTAAATGTAATACGCCTGCCTGCTGCATCGATTCCTCGACAATAGCAAGGTCTTCTTTTGTATCCACTTCCATAAGCCTTTTATGCGGTGTACGTCCCATTGCAACAAGTTCCTTAACCGTAAACTCAAATAGCACTGGTGTTTCCTGGCCTACAACGGCAAGTTGCTTCGCTATTACCTTTGAAGATTGGTTGTAAATATTTTCATTAAATAAAAATACTTCTCCTTCTTGAGGTTGTAGCATACGGTACATATTTTTTAATAGGGTTGATTTCCCACTACCATTAGGCCCAATAATGCCAACAAACTCGCGTTCTTGAATATGTACAGAAACATTGTTTAATATTTTCACCTGATGCACGGCAAAAGAAAGGTTTTTTGCTACATAAACCATCTAATTCTCCTCCCCGAAAGAATACATTTGCTTACGCAACATCCATATAAAGAATGGGCATCCGCATAAAGCCGTAATAATTCCAATCGGCATTTCCTCAGGCGCAATCACAATGCGAGCAATTGCATCTGCCCATATTAAAAATATCGCACCCATTAATGCACTAACTGGCAGTACAAACTTATAATTTGAACCGACAATCATGCGTACGATATGAGGAATAATTAGGCCAATAAAGCCGATTGCGCCACTTACTGCAACAAGTACACCTGTCAATAGTGAAATTAATAATATTAGTAGCAGTCGAAATTTCTCTATATTAACACCCAACGTAACAGCAGATTCTTCGCCAAGTAAAAGTAAATTCAAATGACGTGCATGGAGACGTAAAATTGCGTAAACGACAGTTAAAACGATGAATGGAATCATTATATTCATCCATTTCGCTCCAGCCAGACTTCCCATCATCCAATACATCACAGCCTTAATACCGCCCTCTTCCTTCGCCATCATCAGCATAAAATTCGTCAACGCTGACAAAACTAGTGACACGGCAATCCCTGCTAATAATAGTCGTATAACTGAAATACGCCCTTCAACCCGTGCTAAGAAGAACACGATTAGTACAGCAATCGTCGCCCCTATAAAAGCAGCGAATGATAGCGCATACATACCAAAAATCGAAAAACTACCAAGTAAAATAACAGACGTCGCCCCTACAGAAGCACCGGATGATACCCCTAAAATGTACGGGTCCGCAATTGAATTGCGAACTAAAGCTTGAATGGCTGCTCCCGAAATAGCAAGACCCGCTCCGACTATTATGGCAAGCACTACGCGTGGAGTACGAATTTGCCAAATGATGATTTCCTGCGAACGACTCCAATCCTCTGTAATAGCAAGTGGATTGAACGGGATATGCGATAAAATAATGCGCCATACAATACTAGGTGTAATTGACACAGAGCCTACCATGATCGCTAATGTCATCGATATTAGAACGACACCAGTCAATACTAATAAGAGTAGGTTGATATTTCTTGTTGTTGAATTCTTCAAAACGCTCTCCTCTCTTAAATCAAAGGGCATAAAAAAAATCCCCTTGTCTGCAAGAGGATGTCATAGTGAAAAAAGGGTGTCTCAACCCGGCCACTACAACCATCCTCGTGGTTCAATGTAAGTTTGTTGCTTTTATTGGCAGGTATCCTGGCTTAGGTTCATCATCTATACGCCTTCCCATAGCTCGCTACAGTGACATTTTGTATAGACTCCCCATTACAGTTGCGGGACAGCATCGGATTTACACCGATTTCCCTTTTAAGCAAACGATCAAAGTCATTTGCACCAACAAAAAAATATTTATTAAGTTATAAGAACAAAACTATTAAAATTCCTAGATAGCAATTCCATAATATTCTTCATTTAAATGAAATTATAAATAAATTAGCATTTAATAGACGTAAGAGAAAACTATTCTAAATGAATTATTATTAGAAAAATATAATAACTTAACTAGCATTTGATTTTACCGTTAAATGAAATTTTAGTCAATTCACTATTGTTAATATATTTCTTTTTCAAAAATAATACTTGTAATTACATGCTGTCATTGGCTCTTAAAAGCTGTTTCAAATACAGCCAACAATAAGTTTAATAGGTTTGGTTCTCTTGATATGCAATCTTCACCCGTTCAATTTGATCAAGATGGTTTCGAACGTGTTGCACTCGAAATTCCAGCAATTGCTTAAATGTGAACTGGGCCTGATCGACATACACCCCCACTCGCTTGCTTTGTTCACTAGTTAGATGGTCTAGAATAGGCTGCATACTGGAACGTAGCAATTTAAAAAGAAGCAAATGTTGTTCACGGTCCAACAAATCATAACCCAAGTTATTTGCCCAAGCCTCTTGGTCAAATGAAATCAGAAGCGGCGCATCCTCTGCCAAGACTTTTTTAAGCCTAGATGTGGACGAAATCTCGGAATCCGTTACATGTATGAGGATTTGATGAATGCTCCATTTGTCCGGTGAGGGCTTGTAACGAAGCTCCTCCTCTGTTAATCCTTCAATGGCTTCCCGAAGCATTGTGTATCCTAAAGCGTACTCCTTAATTAACTCTTCCAATTCATTTCCTCCTATTCTCAAGTATTGCTTATTAAAATACCAATAAATATATATTCTTGTTTCTGCGAAAGAATCCTTTTATTTTTTCTTCAACTAACCTGCTGCTTAGTACAATAAGTTCAACATTAAATTATCCAATACTTGTTTTTTATTGGTAACATTATTTATTGTGAAAACCAAAAGAGCCATGCTACGCTATATATGTAGCGTAGCATGGCTCTTAAAAGCTGTTTCAAATATAACCAACTTCTTTTGTTACGAGACCTGTTTACACTTTATTACAACAGTTAGAAACACAATCGCAGTCACAGGCTGAATCTGTCTAAAATGCCTTTATCAACATCATTTGATACTCCACTAAAGTACTTTGATAGACAATTTGGGATTTCTTACGTCAAAAATATTTATTTACTAAATGGTAAATACAATGCTACTGTCGTCCCTGTTCCCTCTTGACTTGTAATTTTAATTTCACCTTTATACAATTTCATAATCCTATTTGCAATGCTTAGTCCTAAACCAGAGCCTTCTGTTTTTCTAGTTCTTGCTTTATCCACCCTGTAAAATCGTTCAAAAATATTACGAAGTTCTTCCTGTGGTATCCCAATTCCATAATCTTTTACACGTATAATGGCATGTTGACGATCCTTTTCTATAAATACATCAATCTTATCATTACTATATTTCATGGCATTATCTAGAAAAATAATCATAAGCTGTTTAATTTTTAATTCCTCCGCAAATATAACAATTGGATCCTCATCATAATGTAACGATATTTCACGCCCATAAACTTGTTTCATTTGATTTAAAATTCTCTGGCATAAAGACACCAAATTTAGCTCATTCAATTCTAGAGCACTTTCATTCTCTAAGGTAGCTAAGTCTAGAAGTGTCTGTGTCATTTTTTGCATTCTGTTTGCTTCCGAAGTAATGGCATTAATTGCTTCATCGGTCATTTCTTGATTTTCTAATCCATGCCTTCTTAAAAAATCAGTATAGTTCATAATGATCGTTAAAGGTGTTTTTAATTCATGGGACGCATCAGACACAAACTGTTTTTGTTTTTCCATATGGTCTTGAAGTCTGTGAATCATTCGATTAAACGTTCTTGCCATTGTATGGAGTTCATCTTTTGTCTGATTTTGAATGGTGATGGGCTTAGGAACCCCACTCATTTCAATTTCCTCCATAGTTTTAATCATGTTTGAAATGGGCCTCATAATCATATTGGACAACCATTTGCCACCAAGCAAGGAGAAAATAGCAGCTAATAAAGTGCAGAGGCCTAGAATGGCACGAAGTATATCTTTATCAGTTTCAAAACCTAATAATCGTTCTCCAATTTCTATACTCCCGGTAATTTGATTACCTTCTTTAATTGGAACACGAACAATTAAAACCTGTTCCTCATCTTGCTCTGCCGAAATCAAATGTGTTTGTGCTTGCTTTGATTCAGCGTACTTACCTTGTATCGTTTTTGAAAGTAATAAATCATTGGTTTTTTCATGAATGACGTTGTTATTCGGATGTATAATTCTAATATAAGAATGGGGAGTTAAAAAATCACCTAATTTTTCGTTAATATTGCTGGATGCATCGAGTGAATCAATAACTTTTATTAAGTCCTCGGCTTTTTGAAACAGTTCTACTTCTTCCATATTAGTCGTGAATTTAATAAACGAGAAATAGACAGCGATATTTACAAGTATCAAAATACACAGCATCCAAGCAGTCGTTAATAGATTAATTTTTGTGGTAATCCTCATTTGTTTTCTCCTTTAAGGTATACCCCACTCCCCAAACGGTCGTGAATAATGGGGATGAAAATCCTTCGTCTATTTTTTTTCTGAGATGGGCTACAGTAACATCAAGTATGTTGCCTTCACCTTCATATTCCCATCCCCAAACATTCAGTAATATATTTTCCCGTGTGACTACTTTGTTTTTATTCATGACTAAATAAAGCAAAAAGTCATATTCCTTGGGTGTTAACGTAATGTTTTTTCCATTCCTAGTGACTTCTCTTGCATCTGCATCTATTATTAAATCATTCACCTTCAATACGGAATTCTCTTGAATTGCTTTAGGTTGATTGCGTAAACAAGCACGAATTCTGGCCAATAATTCCTCGATTCTGAATGGTTTGGGCACATAGTCATTTGCACCTTGATCTAAACCTGATACTATGTCTAATGTTGTATTTCGAGCTGTTAAAAGAATAACAGGAACATTCCTGTTTTCCTTTCTTAGCCTTCTTAATACCTCGATTCCATTTAGCCCAGGCAGCATCACATCCAATAAAATTAAATCAAAGTTTGTTTGTAAGGCTGCTTCAAAACCTGCTCTACCGTCGTGTTCTACTGTGACCTGATAACCTTCATATTCCAGCTCCATTTTTACGACACGAGCTATCTGTGTTTCATCCTCAATTAAAAGAACATGTGCTTTCATTTCAACCTCATCCTCTTTCCTTCTATAAAAGTATTTCTCTATATTTCATTTTTATCGAGCACAAGTCGAAACAGTTCAAACAACAGGAAGTTAAAAAATATCCAAACTCCGCCATATACATAACCCCCAATAATGTCACTGGGAAGTACATTGGTCGATACGATATTCCCAATCGCAAGACCGATTAATAAGAGTAAACCCAATAAAGGAATAATAATTGTCCAGTAATTGTTTTTTAAGTGACGTACTAGTAAAAATATACATGTTCCATAAATGATGATCGTCAAAGTGGCCTTTAAGTCAGGAAAATCGGCTGAATGAAATTCCCCCTCAAAACCAATCGATTGGAGGAAAGAGAAAGCCTCCAAGATGAATGCACGGAAAGGTATACCTCCTAATATGGAAACACCGAGTTGAAGATATTCTAGTAACCGGTTCTGTTTCTTTATCCAAATACTTATGATGGTTACAACTATAATGCTGCTAAATGTGAATGAATGTTGGAATATTAAAAGTTCTTCCATCCAGTTTATATAAACAGTAGAATGAACCAAATATTCTGCGATTTGATTGAACTGGGCAACATCATTTTCTAGATAATCTTGTGCTATCCCAAACATCAAAATCACCATTCCAATTAGCACTGAAGTTAGGAATATAAGAAAAATTTCCGTGGCCCTTAATGTTCTTAATCGGTTTGTTAACCATGTTAACAAATGAATAAAAAAGGTTTTAATTTGAATTTTATAAAACCTAAAGATGAGATAACTTGCTAACAAAGCAGCCAAAACAATAAGAAAAATAATTAAATATTTACTCGCTGCTTGATGGAAAGTTTCCCATTTTGGACCTAGTACTTTTCCAAGGGTAATAAAACAAATTCCCCATAAAAAAGCGCCTGTATATGCCGGTATGATAAATTTTCGAAAAGGAATCTTAGAAACACCTGAAACATAACCAGTAAAATGCCTTACACCAGGGATAAAATAAGCAAAAACTAATAATTTACTGCCTGATCGTTCAAACCAATCAGCTGTTTTTTTATATCTTTCAGGTCCAAGATGTACATATTTACCATACCTCTCGATTAGTTTATAGCCTCCTGCCTTCCCTATCCAATAAGTTAACGTAATTCCTGCACCAGCAGATAAAAAGACTGTGAGAATGGCCAAAAAATAATTCATTTCCCCTTGATAAACAAAGAATCCTGCATAGCTCATTAAAAATTCCCCAGATATAGGAAGAGCCATGAGCTCTAAAAAGATCCCTATAAATAAAATCAAATAGCTGTGTTGTTCAAATAAAGTAATTAAGAATGACATAAAAGCCTCCAAATTTATTTACAAAATTTAATCCAAAAAGCAGGAAGCACCTTAACTTTATCTACAATTTATCATTATTTTGAAAGTAATGGTGCTTATTAAGGAATTTTTAAGTTTTTATATAGGAAATGGACAGTTTTGTTTTATAAACTAAGTATGCCCTCTTTTAGAGTGCATAAAAATTTTTAGATATCATGAATGAAACTATTAAAGCATTCAAAGTTTTTGAGATTTTAAAATCATTTTGGGAGGTGAAAAAATGAAGAAAAGTAGTAGAGGCAACTTTGCAAAGTACCATACTCATGATTGTGTGTGGTTATCATTCTTGCTTGAGGTGGTTGCCTAAAAAATCAGTAGTCTAAAATTTTAATACAAATATTCAGATAAGTATCAAGTAATGATATTAAACCGAGGAATAAGCTTTCATTTAAAACACAGGTGGCTTAGCCGCCTATACGACTGGCGTCATCTCAAATGAAAATAGAGATGGAAATTGCATAGTAACAATGACTACTTACAAAAAGGAGATGAGTTCTATGAAAGGAAACTTATCCTATTCTGAACAAACTGAAATTGTCCAAACTTCTGGTCGTCAATTCTTGAACAAAGTACCAGAAGTTACTATTTTCTTCTGGGTTATCAAGGTTTTATGTACAACTGTAGGGGAAACGTTTGCTGATTTTTTGAATTTGAATCTTGGATTTGGGTTAATGAATACGACCATCATAATGGGATTCGCCTTTTTTATTGTTTTGTATCTTCAGTTTAGAGTAAATAAATATGTGCCAAGCATTTATTGGCTAACAGTTGTACTTATAAGTGTATTTGGTACATTGGTAACAGATAACATGACAGATTATATGGGAATACGCCTTGAGGTTAGTACAATAATTTTCTCAGTACTTCTTGGATTAACTTTTCTTTTTTGGTATCTTAGTGAAAAAACATTGTCAATCCACTCGATCTATACAAGAAAAAGAGAAGTTTTCTATTGGCTTACCATTCTTTTCACCTTTGCACTTGGAACAGCAGTTGGCGATTTATATTCTGAACAATTAGGTTTTGGATATCTTAAAACTGGATTAACAGTCATTGTCATCATTGCTTGTATATTCTTGGCATGGAAAATGAAATTGGATGGAATATTAGCGTTTTGGATTGCGTATATTTTGACTCGTCCGCTTGGAGCATCAATCGGAGATTACTTATCTCAACCTAAAGCTAATGGAGGGTTAGGTTTAGGGACAACTGTTACAAGTGTCATTTTTCTTGTAGCTATATTAGCCATCATCATCTATCTCGCTATTTCAAAAATTGATATAGCAGCAAAAAATGAAACAGTAGTGACAAACGGAAGCAAGAAAAATGTTTTGGTACAAACCATTGTGGTATTGTGTATTTTCTTAGTTTTTGGAGTAGGCAGTTATATTTGGCGCAGTAACCAAATCCTATCACAATCCAATGCATCGCAAACGACATTAGCTGGACAGTTATCAGATTTTATCAAAATTGAGAATGACATGCTAAAAGCTGTTAACTCAAATGACTTTTCCTCAGCGAAAAAAGATGCGGATGATCTGGAACATCAATGGGATACACAGGAACCTATACTTAGGGCAATTGATGGAAACACATGGACGAAAATTGATGGAACGATTGATATTGTATTAACATCCGTTCGTTCATCAAACCCTAACGCCAATAAGGGCAAATCTGCTCTTAACAATTCACTAAGTGTTATAAACAGTGCAAATAAATAAAAATTTTAGGGAATCGCAAATTGCGGTTCCCTTTTTTCGTTGAAGTAATGTCTAAACAGCTATTTGGCTATTTAGAACGCGACCAATCACGTTTTTCGATGCGAATGAGATAATGTTTAAATCGTTAGCAACAACAGGTCTGAGACGTTCTGAACTTGTTTCATTAACATGGGATCAAGTTGATGTGGTAAATGATTCGAATTGATGGAAAACGGAAAAAGAACGGATATGCCCCTTCACCCACACTTATTTCCGCTTCTGGCATCGTATAAAGCTTCTTTAAGATCATATCAGAACCTGTTTTCCTAAATAAAAATCGTAAAACATTAGATCCGCGGGTTTTACATGTGATCTTTTAAGATGTGTTGAAAAAGGCATGCATCCCACCTACCCGCTTCACGTCTACATCACTTCTAGCATACTGTTGCAACATTGATCTTACAACGAAATAAAAAAAACGATGATTTACGAACACTTCAAGAATTTTTTCTTTACGCAGTTTTCTCAAAAATTGTTTCTATTCAACTAACGGAGCAAGTTGGTTAAATAGGAATTTGTAACTTTATTCCACTTTTTTCGTCTGATTTATTATGAAGTTTGATTGTACAATATTATGAAATTCATAGGAGCATAATAGTATGAAAACTTTTTATCATTGTTTACTAATGTGGATACCGTTTGGATTGCTGTTTTCCTTAGCAGGATTAGGACTAGAAGCATTAGAAGGAAATAAAATCAGGACATCAGAATATATGGGACTTCGTGATTTTGGAATTCTTTATTTGTTCTTTATTGGTTCTTTCGCCTTTATGTTATATCCTATTTCATTTTTGCCACTAACATTTATCGTAAGTAAGTTTATAAAATCTTTACTGTTTAAAGTGATTATCTTTACTTTTTTTGGTGGAGTAATAGGGGCGTTTGCTTTTGAAATAATATATGCACGTTATATAAATGAATATAATTTAAGTATGATTAGTTCTATTATTATTTTTGGTATAGCAGGTTTACTCTATGCTTTGGTGGAATATTCTTTCAAGAGAAATATAAAATTTGTTTAAACTAACAGAGCAAGTTAGTTTAAGAAGCAATATGTAAAGTAAGAAATTGTGGCAAGGTTTATTAAGAGGAGGAATTATTAATGCAAAATGTTGTTCGTTTATTATCAGAAAAAGATTTAGAAGAAGCATCAATCATTTTTACTTCTAATCCGTGGAACGAACCTTGGAGTTCTCAGACATCTTACAAACGGTTGTTAGATATAAGTAAGACTCCTGGATATATCGGGATAGGTTATTTTAATTCCGATAATCAAATGAGTGGTTTTTTAGTTGGAAATGAAGAACAATGGGCAGATACTAAGAACTTCTATATAAATGAAATCTGTGTGCTAACTAATATTCAACAAAATGGGATTGGCACGATTTTACTAAATTATTTAAAGAATATCCTTACACAGAAAGAGGTTGATACAGCATATTTATCAACTGAAAGAGGCGATGGTAAACCCGAGATATTTTTTAGAAAAAATGGCTTTGTGACAAATGAATCTAGAGTATTAATGCCTTTGAGCGTTTAAATACATAATACTGTAACTCTTTTTCAACTAACGATGTTTTTAGTAAAGATACGGTTTTCAAAATATAAAAAAGCAGAGTTGATCTCTACGCATTATTGTAGATTAACTCTGTTTTTTTGTTGTCCTTCAAAATTTAGTTTAGCAACACTCTTTAAGAAAACAGCCTTTCTTTAAAAGGAAAGTAACTACCTGTAATTGGGTAGTTATTTTTTATTGGAAAAAATATCGTAACCGTTCAAATGCTTTGAATAAACAGGGTGATAATGATTAGTTGTTAACCGCGGTTGATAAGGATACTGCATATTTTGTTGGCGGCATTGCCTCCGCCATCCACGTAGTGCCAAATTATCACTACACCACAGAAAATTTGAGGAAATTGCATTTTTACTTTCAGATATAATATTCGTGTTTTATTGAATTGAAGATGTCTCCAACCGATGAGTAACTAGCATTCCTATAACGAAAACACGAATGTTTTTATGGGTTTCTAACGAAAAGGTTCGTTATTTATCCTCTGTTAGGATTTTAGCAAACAATCGCCTCTAACTATTTTAAAATATTTTTTATTTTTCATAATACATCTCTATTAATTCATTTTTATAAATTACCAAGTTTACGATTTAAGTAAGATCAGACGAAACCTGTTCTAAAAGCGATTTTAGGTCCAAAATGAAGACTTGATCGCTACGGTTCGAAACCCTTCTGGCTAATGAAAAGTTCATCTTCCGAAAAATAATGCCGCATTCGTTTATAAACCATTTGATAGACGGATGGATGATACCATTCTTCCATTTCCAGATTTCTATATAACGCTTGTAAGCCCATCTTTTGTGTTCGTTTACCACCGCTGCCGTCCCCCATAAAATAATCGTCAATACATACTCGATTAACCAAGGGACGCAATATTTCTGCAAATCGTTCGCTACTTGGTAATACGGGTGCAATGGCAACCTGTGCAGGAATACCGAATTCAGCAAGCTGTTGGAGTGTTTTAAGTCTTGCTGGAATAGGTGGAGCATAGGGCGTAAAATGCTTGCGAATATCTTCCCTATCTGTCTCAATAGTCATACTTACTCGAACTTTATCTTTAAAATGTTGCAGCAAATCGATATCTCGACTTACAAGTGGGCTTCTAGTCTGTACTAATAGAAAGTCAGGTGGATCCTCTACCATAACTTCTAGTAAAGATCGCGTCACTTGTTCCTTATGCTCTATTGGTTGATACGGGTCTGTACTTGATGACATAAAAATGGTTACATTCCCTTTGGCTTTGGCGCGATGAAGCTCCTTTTTTAATAAATTCGCGGCTCCGTTTTTAACATCGACCCAATTTCCCCATTCTCCTTCTCGAAAAAGAGATACAGGCATTTCGCGTACATAACAATAGGAACATCCAAATGAACAGCCTGTATAAGGATTTAATGAATGCGTGTATCCAGAAAGAAAGCCAGTCCCTTTATTCAGAATGGTTTTCGGATTTTTATAGAATAATTCACTTTTCATGAAGGAACCTCCATTCATTGTACGGCAATAATTACTCAGTGCTAGATAAAGCTCGCTTTTCCAGATCCAGGAGCAGTGTCTTCATTTCTAATCCGCCCCGATAGCCAGTTAATGAGCCATTCTTCCCTATAACACGATGGCACGGTACAGTAATTAATGCCGGATTAGCCCCAATAGCCGCTCCTACAGCACGAACAGCTGCTGGTTTATTTATTTCATTTGCAATGTCGGAATAGGATTTCGTCTGTCCATAAGGAATTTCACAAAGTGCATTCCAGACAGCTAGCTGAAATTGCGTACCTACGTATTCAAATGGAACAGTAAAGGTTTTCCGCTTTCCTTCTAGATACTGAGTGATTTCAACGACAAAAGGTTCAAGCATTTCATCATCTTCCACAAGAGGACTTCCTGGAAAGCGTTTTTTAGCCCATTCGAACAATTCCTCGAATGGTTTGTTCTGTGAACCTACAAACACAAGCCCCTTTGAAGTTGAAGCAATATAAAAATGCCAATCCTTAAACTTTAGTAAAGACCAATAAAGGGTTGGTTTATTCTTTGTTTCCATTGTACTTTTCCTCCATTTTAGTCATTTGACGAAATTGCGCTGGAGTCTGTCCAGTTTTCTTTTTAAATAAAGTAATAAAATAAGGCGCGTTAGCCATACCTACACATATGGCGATATCACCAATCGCTTTATTTGTCTGAATCAAATACTTTTTAGCCGCGTGTACTCTAACTTGTTGTATATATTCAACCGGCGTAATGCCTTTAACCTTTTTAAATGTTCGATGCATATGGTACGGACTCCCATGACAAATAGTTGCTAAAGATTCTAGCGTTAATTTTTCTGTGAAATGTTTATCAATGTATTCAGTAATTAAATCAACCCACTCGCTATCAGGCAGATTTTCATTAGTGGGCTTGCAACGTTTACAAGGGCGAAAATTTGCGCGGAGAGCTTGTTCTGCGTTTGGAAAAATACATACATTTTCTTTTTTCGGAACGCGAGATTTACAGGATGGTTTACAGAATATCCCTGTAGACTTTACAGCGTAAAAAAAATGATGATTGTACGCTGTGTCATTATTAATAATTGCTTGCCACTTTTCATCTGTTATCATTTCAACATCATTCAAAATTTTATGATCATGGCTCTCTTTATGTCCGTTATTGTTATTATCCGGCATTTATCTCACCTCTCCTTACAATATACTCCCAATAAATTCAGAATGTATAGTTCTGGGAATAGAATAGCAAGATATTGAAGTTTAATTTTTATTTAGAATCGTGAAAAATAATTCCAAGACCGTATCGTTCTCCAGAGGTAACCGTGCTTACCCCGTGACGAACCGTATTTTTGTAATATCCTTTTTTACCTAGAACAGGTCTATGGTTAGTAGGAAAGATCAGAGCACTGCCTTGTTCTAAAGTAATGACATGTCCCCGACTCTGCGCACGAGGAATTTGTTCGACTAATAGAGATTCTCCACCGCAATAGTCTTTATCTCGTTGATTTAAAACAAATACTACTTGAAACGGGAAAAATATGTCGCCATATAAATCTTGATGCAAACAATTAAACCCGCCTGTTTCAGACTTTAAAATTAAAGGTGTCGGTCTAGTTTGTTTATATTCTTCACAGATGTTCAGAAAATCTTGAAGCTGATCTGGAAACTGTTCTGTTTTCTTTAAATAACCTAACCATCGATTAGCCGTTTTGGCCAATTCTAGATAAAAGGACTCTCTTAAACTTTGGATGATTTCAGGTAATGGATAGGAAAAATACTTGTACTCCCCATTCCCAAAGCGATATCTTGTCATATTGATGGTCGCTCTGTATGACTCTTCCTCACGATACAATTCTATGAAGAATTCACATTCCTCTTTTGTTAAAATCGCTGGAATCTTTGCAAATCCTTGCTCATCTAATTCATGTTGAATTGAATCCCAATTTAAGTTTGCGACACGTGTTTGTATATGTTGGACCATTTTTATCAACTCCTATTTAGCATTCTTGATAACTAACACTATAACCTCATCAGTAGAAAAAAATAAGATGTTTAGAATGTAATAGCAAGATAACAAAATTAGGTAAGATTAATATGTGATAAAGTATAGAAAATCGTAATAAGATGAGGAGAATGAAAAAGTGATATGGCATGAAGTCAATGATGTTATTGTAATTGCATTACCTGAAAACTTCGACATGAAGGTTAACCTAGGCTATCTAACAAGGGAAAAAAATGAATGCATGTATGAAATAGAGAACGAAATCATAACAAAAGTTATAGCCATTGGTAAAATTCGGTCCTTAGTACAGGTAAGCGTAATCAATAATAAACAAATGGTTGTTCAATTCCTAAATGATTCTAGACCTATTGAAAAGTGGAAGCGGGAAGAGATTGTAAAATATATTCATGAATGGTTTGATCTTGATAACGATTTAACGCCATTTTATGAAATGGCAAAAGCAGACCCATTACTTAAAAAGCCCGCCCAAGAATTTTATGGATTGCGAGTTGTCGGCATTCCCGATTTATTTGAAACTTTATGTTGGGGAGTTTTAGGGCAACAAATTAACTTAGCCTTCGCGTACTCCTTAAAGAAGCAATTTGTAGAAGGATTTGGCGAATCCATCGAATGGAATGGGAAAAAGTATTGGGTGTTCCCAACGTACGAACGAATTGCACAGTTAACACCTACCGACCTAGCAGATATTAAAATGACGGTCAAAAAAAGTGAATATATCATTGGAATTGCTAGATTAATGGCAAGTGGAGAATTGTCGAAGGAAAAATTAATGACAATGAACTTTAAAGATGCTGAAAAAAACTTGATTAAAATACGAGGGATCGGTCCTTGGACAGCCAATTATGTTCTAATGCGCTGCCTCAGGTTCCAGACAGCTTTTCCAATCGATGATGTGGGTCTTATTAATTCGATAAAATTATTACGTAATATGAACCGAAAGCCTACGAAAGATGAAATTTTAGAAATATCGTTTCCGTGGAAAAACTGGGAATCATACGCTACCTTTTATTTATGGCGTGTCCTTTACTGAGTAATTACAAATTAACCGTAATGTACTCAATAAAAAGAGAATGAAATTTTAAACCTAAACCCTGTAGTTTTGTAATATAGTTTGATTAAAATAATGATATTAAACTTGATATGAGAACAAATCTAAAGAGCGTGTTTTGAAAAAGATTGATCAAAACACGCTCTTATTTGAATGGGGGCAGATTATCTAAATGGAAAAGAGCCAAACCCTCATCATAGTGTATGGAAAACGGTACTCCAAATGGTAAACTTCAATTTCTTAAAAAGCTTTAGATAATGTGCTCTTATTAACACATATTATTTATAAAACGTATTTTAGTGAGGCTTAATACCCCGTGAAAAAATTAACTTATATTTTAATGGCTACAGTAACTATTTTGATTATTCCCAGTAAGATACGTTGATTTCCCCATCTATAGATAAGGAAATTATTCATTATTATGGCTATCGTAAGCAATATGGTTTATATGATGCTGAGATCCTGAGTATCATCAGAAAGCATGAAGGTCAGTTTAGTTTTATTACCGAAGTTCAAATCACAACATTTGAACATGCACATGACCCTCCTTATGGTAAAGAAACAATGACTTTTGAAGTAAGACCAAATGGAGTTAAAACAATTAGTTTTAAACATGTGGGAGATAAAGTAGAAAAGGATTTAAATGCATTTTATAGTGCAACACTTTCTGATTTTAAACAGACTTTAAATCTGAACTTAGCGTCTTACAATTTTTACACATATAATCAATTGCAATACCAAGCAGAAATAAATAATGAATTTAAACCCCTTTTTAAACTTGTAGAAGAAATAGTAACTAACATTTTGTTCCCCAGCGAAAGATACCCTACAAAAATGTTATAGACCCTGTAACTTTTATAAAAGGCAATACAGGTTATATAATCTTTAAACAGTCTGATGGTACAAATGTAAGTTATCAAGTACAAAAGAAAGATGGTAATTGGATAGTGACAGATAAAATTAGTAAGCAAGGTAAGAAAGTGGATTATAAATTGCCATGGTATCTATGGAAAAATGAAGCCTACTGAATCAGCTAGGCTTCATTTTGTCACTAAGTCTAATTTTCTTTAATATTGTGCTAAACACCATTCTTTAGTTTCTTGATCCGCAAAGGATGCTTCTACACTATTTAAATAAATTTGGCGATAATCTTCTTCACTTAGATTAAATTCGTTGTTCACTAAATGGATTTCTTTAGCCATTGTAGTATCTGATACTGTTCGGTTATCCGTATTAAATGTCACTTTTATTCCATCTTTATGAAACTTATAAATCGGATGTTCCGAATAATTATGAACAGCTTTCGTCTGAACATTACTTGTTGGACACATTTCAAGCACTACTTGTCTTTCTTTCACAATCTTATAAGCTTCGGCACAATCTTTAATAAATACGCCATGTCCTATTCTTTCAGCATCCAACATTTCAACAGCCTCTAGAACGTTTTTACCAATTCCCGTTTCACCGGCATGGATAGTGACTCTGTAACCATATTTTTTGGCTAATGAGATTGGATCTACGAATTTTCCACAAAATCCTTCTTCTTCGGATGCACATAGGTCAATTGCTACCACACCTTTTCCAAGGAACTTTTTCCCCTTTTCAACTACCTCAAATGCGCTTTCTACAGACATCGTCCTCATACAAGACAGGATTACATTTCCCTTTATTTCGTAACAGCTTTCAGCATCCCTCATGCCCTCTATAACAGATTGAATAACCTCTTCAACACTAAGACCTTGTAGTGTGTGAAGTAACGGGGCAAATCGGACTTCTAAATATTTCACATTTTCTCTTGTTGCATTCTCAAATAGCTCAAAAGTAATTCTTCTTAAGTTCTCCTTGGACTGCATGACCAAATTAGGAAGTGAAAATCTTTTTAAATACTCATCAAGGGATTCACATTCTAACGGAGCAATCAGCTCCTTTTGCAGTTCATCCTTATCAAAAGAGGGTAACTGAATACCTTCCTTCTGTGCAATATCGATAATAGTTTCAACCCTTAGGCTTCCGTCCAAATGACAGTGAAGTTCAATTTTGGGCAATGTTAAAAAGTTCATTTTTGACCTCCTGAAGTAAATTTCTAGATTAAAATACAAAAAAATTCCTGACTACAAAGAAAATACAAGTTTTGTACTTTCTTCGTAATCAGGAATTTCGGTTCCTGGTAGAGACCCCCAAACCATATTATTGGGGTTATACGAAATTTAATTGATTCTTTAACGTTTGTAAAATAATAATAAAAAAATAGTAGATTGTCAACAGGGTCCCCTAATACTTATAAAATTATAAGTTCCATATTTCAAAAATATAACTGTTAATACTAAAGGATTGCAAACTATATATTTTGCTGTCGTAGTTGGAATAAGCTCTAATTAACAACATGTATTGGATTGATTGGAAAGATTACTACTGCATACTCGCATATCATTTTTAGTGAGAGTTACTTGGGAATCCGACCAATTGACTGTAGCTCCTAAATTTTCACTGATAACACGTAAAGGTACCATTGTGCGATTGTTTTTAATTTCGGGATTCACATCGGATGCAACTGTATTACCGCCAACCTTTATTTGGATATTTGGTTTTGCTGCATAAGTAGGTACCGATGTAATAATTAGAATCAAAGCAAGGAAAGCACCTGATAACACCTTTTTCATTTTTAATAGCTCCTTTTTAAATTAAATATTCTCTGTAAAATTTAAGGAAAAACTTTATTAATGATTATTTATTCAATAATAGTTTAATAATTTCCTTCTTCATATCGATAAGTTTTTGTAATACAATCTCAAAAACTTCTACAATTAGATTGATGAAGTATCCAGCCGATAGTTGAATAGCCTTTACCACTAAAATACGAATGTTTATAGAAGATTCATATGATAAAGTTCAATCGTCTCTAACAATATATCCTTCAATCCCCTTCTTTCAAACGCTGTTTTTCAAATTTAAGAGTAACTAAAAACGCCAGGATCAATGATTTACCAATGATCCTGACGTTTCTGTTTTTATTGCCGACTAGCTTGCTGCATAGTTTGCAAATAATCATTTCTTATAAATTATCAACTAGTTGAATGATTTGCTGGGCGTTTCACAAAAAATGCTAATAGTAGACCGATTTCGGCCACAATGACAATAGCGCCAAATGTAAATTGTGTACCTGCTGCACCTGCAATTTGCTGAAGTGTGTTCATGACCGCGGAACCGTGTGAATACAACTGTTTTGGTAAATCATTAAGTGAGTTTGTTTGCGCCGGTATAATTGTTGTTGATACACCTACGTAGAAAATCATACATGGAACTATTACTAACCAAAGTGGTGTCGTGGCGCTAATGACAAAGAATAAAATAGTTGTTGAAATAACTAAGCATCAGAACCCAAAACGCAAGTAAAGTTTTGGACCAACACGATCAAAAGTTTTTCCGACAATTGGAGCAAAGACGGCATTGAAGATGTTTCCAATTATCATCGCTAACCCAGCAGTTGTTGCTGTAAGTAATAAAGATCCTTTTAAATACATTGGCATAAGAATCGCAAGTGCTAAAAGTAATGCGAATACAATAAATATTAAAACTGAACCAATGGCGAAATTACGATATTTGAAAACATGTAAATTAATCATTGGATGCTTACTTGTAATACGTTGCGGCTTTTATGTATAGAAAACCTAAATTTGTACAGATTATTATTGAGTGTATCGCACGCACTTAGGTTGTGGCGTTAGTTGACCGTCACGACCTCCCCCATTTGTTACTTAGGGTCATTCCATCCCAGTGACCCTTTTAACGTTATTTTAATTTACTTATATTACATATCGAGGTGCTTAAATTGACTACATTCGGAAAATGCTTATATATCACTTTCTTTGTAACACTGTTTTTATTTACAACGGTTTGGGACTATTTCAAAAATAATAATTTGGCTTTGCTTGAAAATTTTTTCTTTTCGTTTTGGGTAGCAAGTTTTTTATTCATTGCATTGCTACTTAGAAGTAAAAAAGAAGAAATGGAAAAAAGCACAGAAGCAGAATAGATATTTCTATTCTGCATTTTTCATTTCTAAAGGCGATGAACTATACAAACTTAGTTATTAAATCATATAAATAATAATGTTAAGATAAACTAGTTTAACTTGGTGTCTACCTTTTGACTATAATAATTTTACGCTTTTCCTTCTTCAATTCACTTAATAGTAAAAGGAGAGGAATACACAGTTTTCTAGTTGTAATGTTTTTAAATACTAGTACATACACTTGTTTTGGGATAGCAACCTGTTGCATGCATCGCCCCAAATTGTTAATGGACTGTGCTATCCCGCAAATACATAATTTTTCTGCTTCACAGCTAATGTATAAATAAGCTAAAATCCATACAAAATAAAAATGTCTATATAGTTATTCTCGCAATACCTAAAGCTATAACGACCGCGTTATGGCTTTTTTGTGATTTTCCACAACCCGAAGATTGTGGCATTCATTCTTCTTACTGTTTTTCTTTATTATCAATTTGTTCTTTCTTTTGTTCTTTTTCTTCAGGTACTTCTAATTCTTCTGGACTAAATTCCATGCCGAATTCTTCTTGCTCTAATTCTTTCTTTTGCTTTTCTTTTGCCAATGTACTCACCTCCAATAACTATTAAATTGTCCGTTTTGGGGTGATTTATACTTTTTATCGTAGACAAAATTTCAAAATGATGTAACCTCTTTATTCAATAAATGTGACCTGTTGAGATGTATTTACCTACAAATACTTTGAGGTACTTACTTGGAACTTAGCTATTACGTCCTTTAAACTGTAAAACAAGCAATAACTACATCGATATTAGCGCCACCAGTTCAACCTGCGCAAAATTGTAGGACTACTCTTGATTAGGTTCTAAATAGTATGGATTTACATGGATAAGGACTTCCCCTACATCAGGGTATTTTTTTATTATCGCATTTTTTATCTCACGAGCTATATCATGGCCTTGTTTAATTGTTAAATCATGATTTAGTGATAGACGGATGTCGAGAAGCTTATAGTGACCGTGTTCTCTTGCACGGATTTTGTCTATTCGTTGCACTTGATTAAATTCATGAATAGTAGCTTCATACTCGTCTAAAAGTTCCTGATCCACACTTTTTTCCATTAAAACATCAACAGAAGGTTTAACTAATTCCATTGCGATTCTAAAAATAAAATAAGCTACTAAAGCACTTGCAATAGCGTCAGCGTATAACAAAAATGTCCATCCAATTGCATTTCCTATAATTGCTAAGAGGACGCCAATAGATGCGGCAAGGGAAGCAACAATATCCCCTTTATGATCTAACGCAATCGCTATAATAGCCTTACTATTCCACTTTTTCCCCTGTTTTATGGAGTATCTATATAATATTTCTTTCGCTATGTAAGAAATTATTGCCGCAATCAATGCACTGTATTGAGGTACGCTCGGTTTTTCAAAAAATGCTAAAATTGCTTCTGCTAAAATATATAGGGAAACTATTATTAAAATAATGCCAACGATCGCTTCACTAATAACCTCCGCCTTACCATGCCCAAAGGGATGATCCTTATCAGGTGGTTTATTAGAAATACCGACTACTGCTAGCACAGCAATCGAAGCTACTACATCTGCTCCAGAGTGAATCCCATCTGCAAAAACAGCCTCACTACCACCAAAAAGACCAAAGAAGATCTTACCTATCATAAGAATTAGGTTGGATATAAGTGCAATCCATGCAACTTTTTTGCTAATTTGTTCTCTCTCACTAACCATTTATATCTCCTCCGAGTAAGAGTTTTGTACATAAAAAATGTGGGAAGAATTTTCCTCAAATACCCTTTACTCTTCTTCCTTCAATTAATACTCAACTATGATAACAGACGAATATCGAGTGGGTCTACAGCAACCTTTTTTACCATTACTAAATAAAATTCGGGCGTAAAAATAAGTTGCCTTAGACCAAATTAATAAAATTTATGGGTTGCTCTAAAATAGACGTTTCACCTTAGCTAGATGAACATTTAAAGTCGTTCTCAATCGAAGCAAAATTATGTTATTCATAAACAGGATCATATTTGCTTGCTTTGATCATTTTTGCTACAGTCCTTGATATAGGTACTAGTTGATATCGCCCTGGTCCCTTTGCGTTGATTTTAGGCTGAAATATCTTTGATACCAAAATAAAAATCCTACATTCCATTTTGTGTTCAATATGCTAATTTATTACATATAGACCTTTACCATATTAAAACGTTGTACTCCAATGAAATATTGCAAACTCATTTTAAGTATTAAGAAAAGGTGGATTGATGATGAATTCAATGTACAAACCATTAATTTTTGCGTTGGTAGTAGGCTTATACGTTTATATAGCGAGTAAAAGTGAAAATAGTGTAATTCTAAACTTTGTCCTACTTTATTTTGTGATTACAATGATTTCTTTGATATTTCGAAAAATCGAACAGAAACGAAAAGCGGTTCGATAGCTATAGTTACTCTGAAAAGATTCACTGTAAATTGCTTCTTAGACTTTAGCCAAAGTCGAAATTTCGAGTTTGCCTAAAGTCGCCATTATACATACTTATTACTATAATAATAAAATTTTGTTTTCCGAAAGATTGTTGCTTTTAAAACAAAAGGCAGATTTAATCTACAAAACGTGTAGATTAAATCCGCCTTTTAGTTTTGATATTTCGTGAATTGAAATTTAACTAAAGTACTCTATAGTATCTTCACAATCATTTCTTTACCCTAACAAAATCCAATCGTTTGAATGTGTTGAGGCATTCCAAAAGACGTCCTCTTATTTAAGAAAATTGACTATTTTTCTATTAGTTCTTCTTGCCATAAACGTTCCATATTTACTTCATTGTTTGTGTAACATAATACAAACACATCAGGATTACTAAGATTCTTCCAGCAATCAAAATCAAAGCTGTTATCATAATTCATTAGCAGCAGAGACATTAAATTTCCATGAGTAACGATAATTGTGTTTTCAGATTCACTTATAAAAACTTCATCTACAACTCTTACTATTCGGTTCATAGCCTCTTTACTTGACTCTCCACCTTGAAATTTTAACTCCATATCATTGAATGTTGCTTTTAGTTTTTCAAGCCAGTCAGGTAAATCCTTAGTACTTAGTGTACGTTCTGATAAACGTTTATCAATCTCTATTTTTATGTTTGTTTTCTCACTAATTGGTTCTACTGACTGAATTGCACGTGAAAAAGGACTTGAAATAATTCGGTCAATTTTAGTATTTGAGAAAAATCTAGATAAATATTTTGCTTGCATCAATCCTTTTTCCGTAAGATGTGACTCCGGAAGTTGCCCCTGTGCTTCACAATGTCTTACAATATATAGCCTTTTTCTCATACAAATTCCCCCATTTATGTATAACTACTTTACTTCTATTATAAATTTAAAGCATTGATGACAACTGAATTTGAATCAATGCCTCCGCATGTTTAATACTTTCCTTTAAATATATTGGTGAATTGCGGTGGCTTAATATTTCTTCAGTTGTTAACCATAATACCGCTTCGACCTCATCGGTACTTTTAGAAAATGCTTCCCCAGATTCATATTCACAAAGAAAAACAATATTCACTACATTTTCACCTTTAACTGTTAGAAATGATGTACTATATACATAATTTAACCTGTCTTTTACGTTCACACCGACTTCTTCTAATATTTCTCGCTTCACTGTTCTCTCTAATATGTCTGATGAATTCCCTTCTCTATCTACCTTACCTCCAACAAGAGAAAGCAAACCACCAGCATGTTCCTCTTTTTTGCTTCTTTCAATAATAAGCCACTTATCATTTTTCCTTATAGCACCTTCAACATTTACGATAAACATTTTAAAGTCCCCCTCCAAATAATAATACTTCCACAAGGCTATTGATGTATCCTTCTTGTTCCGCTAAACTGCTTCGTAAGTTGAATAGCAACAAACTTTTCGAAAACAGTCAAATCAAAAAGAATCTATTTGAATAAAAGATTGATTCTAAATAGATTCTTTTTCAGTTATTTTGTTTGTATGTTTAATCATTTTTTCATTTTTTGTTGATCCATATCGCGCCTTTTAATGGAATAACTATTCTACTTCTAAGGCGAAGGCATAGAAAGCATCACCATGAGATACATTCGCTTCCTTTTCATCCTTCCACCATACGCCATAAGAGTAATAATAAACGCCACGTTGTGTAGGTGCAGTAAAATGATTGTCTTTGACCATTACTTCAGTTTCCTTGTTATTACTTATTTGTGCAACATGAAATTCATTCGGTTTTGGTTCATAGTCCATGACAAGCGTTATTTTTTCACCAGATTTAACTTTTATAGGATTTTTGCCTTCTAAAAGTTCAACTGGTCCAACAGTATCAACGCATCCAGTTTGCCAACAATAAGTACCGAGTGTCGTTTCAAATTTTTTGTTTTCAATGTCTATAAAGACTTTAGGAGGCTTTTCTCCCGACAATCCATTAGTATTTGAACATCCCGTTATGGTAAGTACTAAAAGAGCTATTAAATATAAAAAATATTTCTTCATGCATATCCCTCCTTACCATTCGACGAACTCGTTTAAACTAAGTTACAAAATAGTTTCCATATTATGTCGTTATCCTTATTGGTTCGTGTAAGCTTAAAGGTTCAATTTCTTCACTAACTTCAACGCTACGATGTATGGAGGTACAGCACTGAGTGAGTCTTTGGGAGTGTTCTTTTTATTAGGAGAGGTGTTTTAAAAAATAGAAACGGCTGAAGTTCTTGTGTTACAAGAGTCTCAGCCGTTTGTTTTTCCAGGATGATGTATTTTAATAACTAGTTTTACCATTTACCCACTTCAAGCCCTAGTTTAGATTGGAGTTTACATCTTAATCATGAAAAATTAATTCTCACAGCCTATGAAAAATTACCTCTCATGAGGAATACCTAATTAATAGTACCTGTTGGGTATAATGTGGTTCCACCAATTGAAACTTTTATTTCTTTTGATAATGGAACATTGTATTCATCAATAATTGTTCTCCACCAATCCCATGCAAGACCTGTACATTCTCTTGCATAAATTCTTATATTTTTTGAATTAGCCGGAAGTGGTATTACTGTAGAGAAATGAGCCGTTTTGTCTTTCCAGTTTCCATCCCAAGTTTTATGGGATAGCACTTCTTTTCCGTTTTCATCATATGAAAATTCATCCCAGGCTACTTCAAATTGAGCAACATATGCACCATAATGATCAAGGGTGATGCTGCCTTTAGAGTATTCCGTAGATGTCGTCTCGATATAATCTGTATTATTATGAACAGCAGCAATTGAATTGTCCTTTAAGAATACACTTGTATATGAAATTGGATATGCTGGATTTTTAAGACTAAATTCTGCATTATCTTTTATTATTTTTCTAATATCATTAAAATCTTTTGAGACAACCTGGTTATGCTGTTGTGAATCTCCGCCTAATACTACAGCAGTAAAGGAACTTTCTTCAAAAATATCTTTATACTGTCCACTAGTTTCTACATTCGTATTGACATTATTCAGTAACGCTTTAAATGCAGCTTGTACATCCTTGCTCTTAGAGTTTGTTTCTAATTTCACATAAATTGTTCTGCCGTAAGCTACATTTGACACCATAACGGGAGGAGCCTCATTACTTACCCCTTTACGCGTTAACTCTTCAAAAGAAACACTATCATCAAAAAGGTCTGATGGATTGTTAGGTAGTTCTGCACTTACGGTATAAAATATTTGTTTATATGCCGCAACCATCACTTTTTTCTCTCCACTTGCAATCGCATTAAAGTCAATTCCTAGTGAATTATCAAGAACTTTGGCGTTAACATTTAGCGTACTTGCTATTTGAGATTTGCTATAAACCATAGCTTCTGAATATTGGAGTCTTGCGGGTAAAGTATGAGTTGTTGAATATTTTTCACTCCAAGTAGATACTAGCTCATCTACTGCACCAGATACATTACCATATGTAGGATTATCCACGGTCGTTGTATTTTCTCTTTTCATACCAGGTAAATCTATGCTTATATTTAGCGGTTTTCTTTTAGCCACCAATAAACTAGGTTGATTGTCTACAAAAGCTTGATTTGCAAGTTGTAAAGCTCCTGGATAGGTACGATTCGCCATAGAATCGATAATTGAAATGTCCACCGGTGAAGTTGTAAGTGATTTTTTATTACGTTCAACTACTATAAATTTATCATTTGAGTTAATACCTTCTCTTGGTACGAAACGATCAATCTTATCTCCTTTCACTGCTAAAATTTCATTGTTATTGTAGTTCATGTTTGCAATACCAGTATCAATGTCATTAGATTTGCTTTTTTCACTAGATAAGTGGGTATCAAGTGTTTCAGCAAAGGAAATAATCGGATAATTTATAATGCATAAAATAACAGATAAGCTTACTAGAAATTTTATTACGTTAAAATGATTTCGATTTCCCAAAAAATCCACCCCTTTTTAGGGATATTATACCACAAAAGTGTTTTGTTGAAATATAGTATTTTAGCATTAGGTTTGACTTTCTGAATCGTAATTGCATAGCGGAAATTACTTATTCGGGTAAAGGTTTCATTCAACATCTGAGATATTAAAATAACCTTTTGGCTCAAAAAACCCTAGGTTGTTAATAAGAATATCTACTTTCGGGTATTCATCTATAACCTGTTTGAATTCTTCTGCTGTTTCTAAAAGGGAATCACTTAAAAATAAATAACGGTTTTTCAGTTGGATGAAATATCCAAATTCCCCCTTTAAACCCTACCCATCCAGTTATTTAAATTTTTTTTAGTAAAATTGCCCATGATTATTGCAGAAGTTTTACACAGTTAAAAATAAGGTTTCAATTTTGCTGTTTAACGAGAATCGGTAATATGATTGAAAAATAACTCATGCCTGTTTCATGCTATTCTTACTTTATTAAAAAGTGAAAGCTTTTTGAAAGGAGTAAATTTCATTGAAGAAAAAATGGTTACTACCCATTTTCGCATCGTTTATGTTCTTCACAGGCATGGGTGTTCATGATGCGAAAGCGGCAACAATAGCAGATATAACAAATACAGCAAAAGAATATATAGGTGTTCCTTATCAATATGGAGGGACAGACATTAAGACAGGCATAGATTGCTCAGCATATACACAAATCGTTTTTTCTAAGTTGGGGATTTCACTACAACGTACATCTAGTGCTCAATATCAGCAAGGTACTTCGATTGCGAAAGCTCAGTTGAAGGCTGGTGATCTTGTATTTTTTAATACTTCGGGAAGCGGTGTTTCCCATGTTGGCATATACATAGGCGACAGCAATTTTATTTCAGCTACTACAAGTTCTGGGGTAAAAATCGATAAACTCAATGATCCTTATTACTGGGGATCTCGTTACGTAGGGGCAAAACGCATAGCAAACTTCACTGATGGAGAAGTAAAAGATGCTCAAATCGACTTTAACGTTTATGCATCGCGTGGAGAGGTAGCTCTTAAACTGGCTAAGCAATTAAATTTAGATACTAGTAACACAAATTCAAGTTTTCCAGATGTAACACCATCGTCTAAATATGCAGGTGCTGCAGAAGCACTTAAAAAAATCGGCGTTTTTACGGGTGATGAAAATGGGAAATTTAATCCAGGTTCTCCTATGACACGTGGTCAATTATCAAAAATTTTAGTGGAAGCATTCCATTTAAAACAACAAGGAACAATAGAACAATTTGTTGATGTTCCAAGTACGCATTGGGCTTACAATTATGTATCCATTCTAGCTTCCAATAAAATTACGGTTGGTAAAGGTGACAATACTTTCGGGGTGAACGACAATGTCACACTAGTACAATTAGATGCCTTTATCCAACGAGTAGCTCAATAATTTCAAGAAAAGGTGTTTCATCTATTGATGAGATGCCTTTTTTCGTTCTTTCGCTTCTAGGCAATATTATTTCACACCCCTCCCTACTTCCAATCACTATACATATAAAAAAAGCCAGTACTAATTTGTACTGACTTAAAAACTATTCTGTTTGGTATCAAAAATAATTCTATTGCTAAATGTGATATGTAGCTTAAATCCCCGCTTCATGATAATGAAAATATCAAATACTTTGCTAAAAGGTTCTTTTGATTTCTCAATCATTAATTCTCCTGTTGTCCATTGAACTCGTAGCGTCTATATTTGACCATAGATAGTATTCCAAGAATTGGTCCAATCGCTAATATAGTAAAGACCCATTCCCAACCAATGATTCTTTGAATAATAGGTATGAGATTAATAGAAAATATAGTAACTAGGAAACCAATACACATTTGAAATGTAAGGGCAGTACCTACATATTCAACTTCGGCTATTTCTGAGACTGCTGCAGAAAATTGAGCGGAATCGGATATGACAGACATCCCCCAAATCATAGAAATGATGAGTGTTAACCAAATCGATTGTCCAAATGTAAAACCTATTACTATTGAACAGATAGCGCTGATCACCATAGAAATAATCGTTAAATTGGCTCTTCCGATTTTATCTGAGATAAGTCCACCAACTACACACCCAATCCCTCCTGCAATTCCAATTGACATAAATGAGGATAATGCAATGAACCAATGAGGAGTTTCAGATGAATTGATGATAAAACTAGCTGTCAAAAATCCAGGGAGCCATGTCCACATCGCGTACAATTCCCACATATGGCCAAAATAACCGTAGTTCGAAAGCATTACTGGTTTATTCATCATTACTTTTTTTATTAACTTGAACGAGAATGGCGTTTTTGGGGATGTTACGGGAGCGTCTTCTAACATGTAAGTGACTATAATAGCCGATAAGAGAGCCAATACCGAACTACAAATGATCACAAGTTTCCAACTTAATGAAGAAAAGAACATCACAACAAAATGCGGCAAAGATGATCCTAAAGTTAATGCCGCGATTAAGATACCAATGGCTAACCCACGTTTTTTTGGAAACCACTGTGATAACATTTTTACTGCAATCGGGTAAACACCTGCGAGGGTTATGCCAGTTAAAATCCTATAGAGAATACCGAAAAAGCCGGAATCGACTAGTATTAGCAAGGCATTCAAAAGTGCCCCTAGAAATGCTGAAATGGCAAAAACCTTTCGAGGATTAAAACGGTCAGCTACCCCAAAATAGGAACTAAATAATGCGCCTATGACAAATCCAATAGGAACAGAAGCGGACAGCCAAGCTTCTGAATTAGAGCCAAGTTCCCAAATGGTAATTAGTTCGGGCGCGATAACAGATGCACTATACCATAAACTTAAAGCACATAATTCTGATAATCCAATCCATACCAATGCTCTCCAAGAACCTTGCATCATAGTATCCTCCTCTAAAATAAAATTGAATAATGTCATTATACAAAAAATTAAGAAAAGGAATCTACCTTATACTCATATAAAGAGATTAAAAGTGCTGATGCAAACACCGTAGTTCTAATCCAGTCGACTTTAGGCGCAACCTTCTGGTATTAAACGAATAACTGCCTCCCACAACTTTTTCGAGCTTCCCCCTTTTATAAAATCCCTGGATATTTAATTTTATTTTCATTTTTTTAGTAGATAAATATCGCAAATCCTTTTAACTACGATTCATATTATAGAATATTGAAAGGAGGGAAATTACTATGTCTGAATATTGCGGTGGCGGTTCTAGTTCTGGTTCAACATTTGCGCTCATCGTTGTTCTATTCATTCTATTGATTATTGTTGGTACTAGCTTTATAGGCTTTTACTAATACCAAATACCGCCTCTAATGCTCATAATGTATAGGATTATACAAAATAATCCTATACACCTCCCGTTCTTAAGGGTCACTTTCCTCCAGTGACCCTTTTAATAGTTTACTTAATCAATGTGTATACATTATTTTTAGTAATAGACAGGAAGAAAACACTTAAATCTTCAGCTACTTGACGGTATTATCAGTAGCTATAATGATTAAATCAATCCCAATACTTAGAATAGGACTGGATTAAATGGATCATACTCTCCATCGCTGGAGAAACCCATTTATCTTTATGATAAGTAACAAATGTAGAAATTGCATATTGATCATCTTTAATAATCTTCCCGTTTAATAACTTATTATCTAGTTCATTTTTCACAGTGAAGTAAGGGAGCATAGAAATACCGAGCCCATTCATAACACATTGCTTAATAGGTTCTAGACTTGCGAAATCTACACTCCCCTCAATCTCAATATGAAACTCTGAAAGATAATCATTAAATATACTTTTATAGGTGCAATTTTGTTCTGAATAAAGAACAGTCTTACTGTTTCCTTTTGGTTTATCTTTTAAAGGTGTAATTAACACCATTGGTTCTTGTTTAATTTTTTCACTGTGTAAATCTTTTTCTTTCCAATCATTCTTTTTTATTACTAACGCCAAATCGATATTACCTTGTTGAAGTTCTAAAGGAATATTTCGATAGTTAATAGACGTGATAGATAAGTTCACCTCAGGGTACCTTTCTTTATAATCCAACAAAATTTGAGGTAAGCGGTAACTTGTTAAGGCTTCTGAAGCCCCAATAGTCAAATTCCCTGTTGGTTTATCATATCGGTTTGCCTTTTCTTTAATTTCCGTATAGAGATCCATAATTTTTATGGCATAAGGGTAAAACTCTTTTCCGAAATTAGTAAGAACCACTTTCTTCCCTAAGCGATCAAATAAAGGCTGGTTTAGTTCTTCTTCCAATTCTTTAATGTGATTTGTCACAGAGGATTGCGCATATCCAAGTTGATCGGCGGCTTTTTTAAATCCTCCTTTATCTACGATCATTTTAAAAGTTACAAGATGACGAAGTTCCATACTATTCTTCTCCTTTTGCGTTCACTTCTATTGAACGTTTCATTCATTTATATCTATTTTACTAAACTAACAACATCAATTACAATTTATCCAGTGACCAATAATAAAAGTTGGTTCAAATTAAATAGCGTGTACAAAAATAGTGAGAAGGCGGTAATGAGTATGAACAATTCAGTTAAAAAACAAGAGATTATTGATGCTTATATGTTTCGACATGCAACGAAGGTTTTTGATCCAACTAAAAAAATCTCAGAAGATGATTTCGAATTTATTTTAGAAACAGGTAGACTATCACCAAGTTCCTTAGGATTTGAGCCGTTGAAATTTTTAGTTATTCAAAATATGGAGATTAGAGAAAAATTAAAAGAAGTTAGTTTTGGAGGACAAGGCCAGCTACCTACCGCAAGTCATCTAGTGATTTTTCTTGCTCGGAAAGATGCAAAAGCTAATTCTGATTATGTACAAAATCTATTTAAAAACGTTAAAATGCTTCCTGAAAATATCGTAGCGGATATGACGAAGGCGTATGAAAACTTCCAACAATTTGATTTTAAGTTGTATGAAAGTGAACGAGCACTATTTGACTGGGCTAGTAAACAAACATATATTGCATTAGGCAATATGTTAACTGCCGCAGCATTAATCGGAATTGATTCTTGTCCAATGGAAGGTTTCAATATGGATAAAGTAACAGAAGTTCTTGAACATGAAGGATTATTAGATAGTGGGAAATTTGGTGTATCAGTTATGGCAGCGTTCGGCTACCGATCTAAAGAACCAGCCCATGAAAAATCCAGACAAAGTCGAGAAAAAGTTGTTCAATGGATTAACTAATTATCCATTTGTGTTTTGTAATACTTGTATAAAAAAATAAGAGTTAATTATTGGATGAAACAACATGAAAGAGCCTTTCTACAATTAAATGTAGTAAAGGCTCTTATATTTTATACTATTCTATACTTCTCCGCAGCCCATAATCCCTAACTACAATCTAATCTAGTTCCAAAGGCAAAAAAGCATATTCTCTGCTTCTAATAACATCACATTTACGAACTGGAATAGGATGTTTGAAAATTGGACCATCTAATACTGTAGTATGGAATTCTCCACCTTCTCCGCAAGGGTCAATACCGCGCGCTTCCAGCTCTTTTACGTATTCATGGGTTAACGTTCGCCCTAAATCGTCCTCTCGCATACCTAATGATAAATTAACAGTGACAATGATGGTAACGAATCCTAGGTTTATAAATTCATCGACAGCTTCACGATGGTTCATTTCCCATAAAGGCATGCCTAGTTTTAAACCAGCATTTTTCGTAACCTTGTCATGCCAGCAGCCATGTTCAGGCATATCTAAATCACCTGTTACTAAAACTTCTGCACCTTGATTTTTAGCTTTTTCTAACAGGCTCATAAATACTTTTTCATAATCGGTCCAGCTTGTTGCTGCAGTATAGACAGGTAAACCTATAGAATTAGCTTGAGCACGTATGAGTTCCGGCGGCATTCCATGAGATCTGGAACGTTTCCCTTCTTCCTCCATCATGACGATTAGTCCAACTGCCTCTCCAACTTGCATTGCTTTATATAAAGCTAAGACACTATCCTTTCCTCCGCTAAATGAAGCTATAAATGGATGCCCTTGAGCATTATTTTTCCAGTCTACTAATTCTGCCATTCCTATCTTTCCCCTTTTATTCTAATAACTTTTTATAAGCTCTTTCTCAGGATAACATAAAAACTCATTTGCATTTATTTTTGCAAATGAGTTTTTGAGGTAGCTTTCTTTTAAAATATGGCTTGCTTTAATTAATTATTTTCCACAAGGCATTGGTAAATCGCCATCATCTCTCGTTTATTTAGCTCACGAATTCGATTAAAAATGGGAATATCGGCAACAGCCTCTGTTCGTAAGCTTTCAGCTACAACATCGCTTACTTTGCCAGTTAGCCATGTTTGCACGTCTACTCCATCGACAATTTCCTTACGCCCTTCATCGTTGATACCACTTTCATAGCAACGAACACATGGTACTGATAATTTATAAACGCCATCATGGAGATTATCTTCTGAAATGACTTTCTTTCCACTACAGAATGGACATTTATGGCTTGCTTTAATTTTATTAATTTGAGTGACGATTTTTTTGTAGCCAAATGCTTCATAAACGTACGTTAATTTTTTGTATTTTCCATTCGTGAAATACTGATCAATAATAGATTCTCTCGTTTCGTCAATATTGGCGAAATCACAGATTGTCATTCGGTTTTTGCTGCTTATGGCTTCGATATTATCTTGTATTTTATCCCAGAATGGTAAAACATTTCGTAGGACTATTTCATATCCAGCAAAGCTTGCGAGTTCTAATTCCAGCATTTTTAACGACACTTGTGTTTCTCTAGGAAGTAAGGAGACATCTTCCGTAAGTGTCATATCGCCACCAACAATTGTTTTTAGTTTTTCAAGCTCTGGTAAGTTGCCAATCGTTTTTATGACCTGATCGATCGGTTGATGAATAAGCTCACGAATATCTGTGTCCCCAAATGTTAGTGTTTTCTTATGGTTTATCACGGCTCCTTGACAGATTGGACAGGCAATCATCTCTTTTGATGCTTTCATTTGTTCTTTAATAATTGATTTCGAGATCACCATATAACGTCCAAGGATAAAATTAAAACCTTCCCATTTTTTTGAAGACTTCGTTGCTTTATCATAAAATGATTTTTCCCAATAACCATATAGGAATGTATGTCTTTCTTCTGCTGTCATGTCATTGTAGCTTTTACTAATATCTTGACCCAGATCATTTTTAATCTCATCAAACAGGAACTGCAATTTCGGATATTGATAATAGTTTAATACGTCCATCACGTCTGAATGTAATAGGCCATCCCAAAATGGCACTGTTTTGTCTTCTATGACCAAATCAAAATCAAATTTTTCAATTTGCAGGCGGCCAGAACAGCTTGGGCAATGATTTTCCTGACTAAAGAAGTCGAAGCTTCTTGTATCTTTATTCGTCGGATGTGCCGCCACAATATGGTTGATGAGGCCACCGATTTCATATAAAAAACTATACTGACTATATAAGTGTCTTTCTAAATCAATGGCGACGACGGGTGCAATAGTTGCGGATTCGTATTCACCATAAATTAATCGGGCCATAGATGATAAGCTTTTTAAAATACCGCCTTTGTAGATGTTTTCGGCATTTTTAAAATAGCTAATATGATTCTCTTCTAAGTAATGAATGCCATTTTTTGAATCTAGTGTTGAAGATATATGCAATGGAGCAACACTATTTGTATTGTGATGTTGACTAAAATAATCATCATGACTGACAACATCTAGATGTCGAACAGGTTCCTCCTGTCTTTTACCAAAATCTACGATGAAATCAGAGCTTTCCATCATATAAGTATTATGTTCAATCATCAATATAGA
This sequence comes from Lysinibacillus sp. NPDC093688, assembly GCF_050280145.1. Lineage (NCBI taxonomy): Bacteria > Bacillati > Bacillota > Bacilli > Caryophanales > Bacillaceae > Lysinibacillus > Lysinibacillus sp. NPDC093688. The sequence continues at coordinate 49,850 of NZ_JBNNUX010000004.1, read as the reverse complement.
GACGGATTCATCATGCAAAATGTCCCTGACACTATCAATAAATTGGTTTAAAATATTTTGTGATAAACCTTTTGATGGCTCGTCAAAAATAAACAGCGTATGGGGATTTCTTGCGTTCGAAAACAGCTCAGACACTAAATGAACACATTGGAATTCACCTGTTGATAAGGATTGTGTTTTTCTTTCCAACGTCAAATAACCGAGCCCTAGCTTGATCAGTAAACTTAAACGTTTATGTGCGATGTCTTCATTTGGAAGCTCCTCGATAATGTCCTCAATGGAACGTTGGAAAATATCATCAATTTCGTCACTGTATTTCGTCATTTTCTTTTTAATATCAAGAAACGTTGCAACCGTTGATCGGCTAGTAATCGATTGGTTTCGGTCTTGTCCTACCATAACCAGTTTATCTTTTGGATATCGTTTTTGGAAATTCTTAGAGATACACTCATTGACAAGGGTCGATTTCCCACAACCAGACTCACCTGTAACGGTTACGAGTCTATTTTTAGGAATCTGGATGTCAGTCATTTCAATGTTACGACAGAAAAGTTCTTGGAATTGATAATAGTCTGTAGGCTTTGCCTGATTTCGGTCCCAATAGACTGGTTCTGGACGTGGTGATACTTCGACAATTTTACCGCCGTATTTCCCACTGCCAGGCCCAAAGAACAGCTGCTCATCCGCTGTATCAAGCACCGTATCAGAATGATCAATAAGCCAAATTTGGTTTTTATAGCCCAATTGTTTAATCTGCTCTAAAATTTTCAACAGCGTTTGATGATCAAGTCCAACTGAAATTTCATCAATAATAATGACCGTATTTTCACTAGCTGCCATAAATTCTGCCAAGTACAATCGTGTTAATTCCCCACCAGACAAAGTCCCCATGATTCGGTTTAACGTTAAGTAACCAATATTCATTTGGATAATATTCGTAAGAATCCGTTGTCTTTCTTCGCTAATCGCTAATTCCTCTGAAAGGGAATAAATCGCTTCTATACTTAAATTGTTAATATCGGAAATACTATATGGTTGATTCCATAATTCAAACTTATATTGCTCAACTTCCGGATTATAGCGCTTACCCTCACACTTTTTACATTCGACATTTTTAGTCGTACCACGCCCTTTACAAGCAGGACACCAGCCTAATGCATTATTAAAGGAAAAAACTTCTTGCGAAAGATCAAACTTATCTGCTAGCTTTTCACGAATCTCTTTAAAAACACCTGTATGAGTACCGACCGTTGAACGTGGATTGGCAGAAATGGATGATTTTCCGAGAAAAAGGACTAAAGGCATTTCTCGTATCTTAATGGCACTAAAATTCGTTTCCATAATAGTAGGAAATAAATACTGATATTCAGCTTTTGGTAATAAAGAAACGAGACGCTTTTTGGATTCTTCACCAATTGCTTGGCAAAATGTAGTTTTTCCAGATCCGGACAATCCAGCAATTCCTAAAGATTGATCTTCCGGCAAGTCCACATCTAATCGGTTAATATTGTTAGCAATTAATTGATTTATTTTCATCGGATATTTCTCTCCATTCAAACTAGTACTGTCATGTTAGCATAACTTCAAGTGTATTTGTTGTGTTTTGACATGCCAATCAATTATGCCTCGGCGCATGATGTTGGTCACTCAGTCGTTGCCACAGGATGTGGCGCTCTTAGACTGAGTTCCTCTATTTCAGCTTTTGCTGAAAGAAGTTAAAAATGACGCTTTCCGTGTTTGGGAAAGCGTCGGTTTATTTATATAAACAGTTACGATTGATTATAGTTCTGCTAACACTTTTTCAAGCTGATTACCATTATTAATCCAAGCATATTTAGCTCCATCGATTGCTCCTTGACGGGCTTTCGTTGCTTCACTGAATCCAGATTGATCTAGATGTAGATTAGTAGTTCCATCTGCACCTTGTGTCAACGTCCATGTAACCGTAGTGATTTCTCCAGCACTTGCCCATGTGTAAGATAATGTATGGGGCTCTTCTACTTTAAGCACCTCGCAATTGACAATTCCATCCCACCATTCGTTTGGCTCAGCTCGGAATTGAAATTTATGCCCTACGATTGGTTCAAAATCATTTTTCCAGATCCATTTTTCAAGAGTGTCTGAATCCGTTAATGCGTTCCAAACTTTCTCGATTGAACTTGTAAATTGGTAATCTAAAGATACATCTGCTTTCATTTTTTTTCCTCCAATATAAGGTTTAATTTAGCCATTCTTTCTTTCCAGAATTCTTCGTAATACGATACCCAATCTTGAATTTCTTTCAATGGATTGGCATTCAACCGATATCTCGTTTCCCTACCTACCCTTCGAGCTATTACGAGATCAGCATCTTTCAGGATAGCCAAATGCTTAGAAACGGCTGTACGACCCATTTGAAATTGAGCCGTTAATTCGTGAAGAGGTAATTCATCTGCATCTGCCAACAAACGTATTAATTGACGTCTTGTTGGGTCAGCAATCGCAGCATACACATCACGCTCTAGATTTTTCTCACTCAAAATCTCCTCTCCCTTATGAATAGGACACTAAATGGTGTCTTAATTATATGACACCATTTAGTGTCTAGTCAAATATTATTTTTGACAAAATGGCATTCGTTTTATTCCTTTATTTATCAATAATTAGAAAGCATTCCACAACAATAAAAAAAGAGTGTCAAATCCCTTTACAATTTGACACTCTTTTGACTGATATTTTTATGTGGAATAAGTTTTTTTAACTAGACGACGTTGTTTAAGTCCAAATTTATACTATGATCTTCCTTTAGGAATAGTAGCTAAAAATTGAACACCATTTTGGGTACTATTCATTAAATAGGTAATAGAAAGAGATTCAAATATCTGTTTGACAATATAAAGACCTAGTCCGCTCCCACCAGTATTTCTATTTCTCGATTTTTCGATTCTATAAAATGGCTCAAATAATTGTTGTATTTCCTCTTCTTTAATTGTGACACCTGTATTAATCACTTGTATTTGAATCTGATTTTCTTTTGGGAGATCAGTTACGTCTATAAATACTGTTTCTCCGTGCGGTGAATACGTAATCGCATTATGAAGTATGTTTTTGAAAGCTTTTTCTAATAAATCACGATCTATGCGTACATTCATGTTAGGAGGAATTTGTTTTATAATCTGAATGTCTTTTTGAGAAGCAAAAAAACCGAGATCTTTCGTTATTGAATCTAATAATTCTAAAAGGTTGACTTCTTCCAATTGCAATTTAAAGGTATCTTGTTCTAATTTAGACATGCTCAAAATCTCTCGAACTAATTGTTCCATTCTTTCGATAATTTCGTGGTTTTTTTCTAAGTAGAGGTCACGATTTTGATAAGGGCCGATATGATAAATCATCCCTTCTAAATATCCTTTCATAACAGTGAGCGGAGTTTTTAATTCATGTGCAACTGTTGCGAAAAATTCTCGGCGTTTTGTTTCGATTTTTCGCTCTCTTTCAATATCATCTTTTAATTGCTCATTTGCTTTTTGTAAATCGAGCATAGTTCGTTGCAAGTTATTCGACATCTCATTCAAGCTATTGGATAGTTCCTCTAATTCATCATTTGAACGAACTACGATGTTTTCGGAAAAATCCAAGTTTGCCATCTTTTGCGCACCTTCATTAATATAGATGAGAGGTTTTGTAATGAACCTTGAATATAAAAAGGCACTTCCTAACCCGATACACACTACAATGATACTTATATAAGGGAGAAAACGGACTAAGACCTGTGTCGCTTCATCAATAGGTTGGAATGTCGCAAATACAGTAACCATTAAATTATCTTCATCTAGGAATTGGATGGGTAAAGTAACATTAAATGCATTATTAAGGCTTTCTAGATTCTGTATTGGCGCTGTTTTTGCAGTAAGTATTGGTGGTTGCGTATTCCCCTGAATAAAAAAAGAAGGCGAGTATATAATAGATCCTTCTTTAGTTTGTAAGTAAATGATCGCATTGTTTTCTTTGGTGTACTCATCAAAAAGTGGTATCACATTTTTTAATGCTAAATTCTTAGATTCATTAATTATTTCCTCTATTCCAGATTGGAGCTGATTCGTTTTATATTGTTCATAAAATGTTGGAAGGAAGAAGTATAACGTTAAATAAATCAAGACTGCAAAAGATAATAATATGAGCGAAGTGATCATAAAGAGCTTATACGTTATTCGTTTCATCTTCATGATGTTTACAATCCTATTCATCGATTTTGTACCCAATACCCTTTACTGTTTTTATATAGGGTATATTTAATTTTTTTCTTAAATTTTTTATATGTGTATCGATCATCCGTGTTTCTCCTGAAAATTCATATCCCCAAATTTTTTCTACAATGATTTCTCTAGTAAGCACCTTTTTTTCATTAAGAAGCAGTAGTTGTAAAATTTCGAACTCTTTAGTTGTTAACGGTATTTCAACTTTATTAACATAAGCTTTATATCCATCGCAATCAACATTCAGTTCATTAAAATTTAAATGATTATCTCTATTTTTATTAGAACTTCTTCTTAGAACTGCTTGTACTCGTCTAATCAACACATGAAATGAAAAGGGTTTTGTTATATAATCATCAATCCCTATATCAAAGCCTTTCATTTGATCTTGTTCTTCTTCTAAAGCCGTCAACATAATAATGGGTATGTTTGACTGACTACGGATCATTTTGGCAACTTCAAATCCATTAAGGTTTGGCATCATTACATCAAGAAGAATTAAATCAAAGGGTTGTGTATTAAAACGTTTCATTCCCTCTAACCCATCTGAAGCAACCTCTATTGTATAATTTTGTGTCATCAAAAACTGTTTAATTAATTCTTGAATTTCTAAATCGTCTTCTACTACAAGAATATGATAGTTCATCGATATATCCCCCTCGAAGCCCATTATAACCGTTCAATCTGTAGTTTATGTGAAGATACCTCATATTCCCTTTGCAACCTCTACTATCCTCTCTTTCATAAAGCAAATCTTCAATTTGAGATGGAATTAATAATTGCTGCCAACGCTATTATTTATCTTCTCTCTAAATAGTTAGCACAATATATATTAGTACTCGAATAATCTCATTTGCGAAGATGGGGGACTTTACGACGTTGGTTGGGTAACCTCATTGAGAGGATAATCGGCTTGATGTTGCTTTGAAATAAAGTTTGATTTAAAACACCTCATAAATATGTATTTTTCGGTAATTTAGAAAAATCCATTTTGAAAAAAGATCGATCAAAATGGATTTTTATCTAGCGGTATTAAGTTAATTTTATATAAAAAAGTCTAATGATATGTTACCTTCAATATTCAAACAAATGCGCCCTTTTATGGAATAACTATAAAATTATATTAAGGGTATATAAGCTATTTAATAAAAGACATCACTTCAAAAAGTGATTCCCAAACTTTTCCTAGCGTCATTAATAATTCGATGTATGATTATACGAGAAAGTCTTGAGGTTTCCAATCTTTCGGCTTAATGTTTTTATTCACCCATTCCTTTTCTGGTGCTTTGTACGGAGTAAGGGCTACTAAATGATTATTGTGCCAGCTTGCTGCTCCTGAACGAATCATTTCGTCAAGTAGGATTGGAATAAATTCTTCTGGTTGAAGTTGGAAAGAGTAACGTGCAAAATCTTGAAACCAGCCACATTGTAATAGGTAGTGATTAATTTCTTCCTTTGCTAATCCGTTTTTCATGATTAATGTGAATGCAAAAATCCTCTTACACGCATGCCATGAAACCTTATCTGGGCTTTTGACCCACTTATCGAACCGATTTCTTGCTGAATCTATTGAACTAAGTGGATCGTCTATTTGAGGTCCATGTCCAGAATAAGCCTGCTCAATTCGGAGCGTAGCCAATCGATCCAAGCTTTCTATTGATTGGTGTATAGATGCTATACCTTCTCGAAAGATATTTAACCATCCAATATCATTTTTATGAAAAAGATCTCCGCAAATTAATATCCTCTCTTCAGGTTCATATAAAGAAATATGTCCTAATGTATGCCCGGGTGTATGCAAGACTTTCAAGGTTCTGTTTCCTGTATGAATCTCATCGTTATCCGAGAGCTTTCTATCGACTCGATATGGTTCCACGGGCTGATCTAACCATTCTGCACTACAAGCTTCAGTATCCCCCAAATTTATTAAATCGGCATCCCATTTATGAGCAGCAATCTTAACACCATATTTCTTTTGAAGATAAAAATTGCCTCCTACATGGTCACTATGATAGTGCGTATTCACAACAAGGTGTAATTCTTCTGGTAAAACGCCTGCTTCTCTAATTAATTGTTCCGTTTGTTCTTTATCACTTCCAAAACCAGTGTCAATCAGAATAGGAAGCTCATCCTTAATTAAAACCATATTGGCACTTGGAAATTTTCTTTCAAAGAAAACAATACTAGATTTCCCCATAACCTATTCCCCCTTAAATGCAATGAATAAAGCATAATGACCGAGAGCTCGTTCAATATTATATCACACAATATTCTGAATAAATAGAACGTATTCTTTTTAAGATAGTCCTTGCCAGCAATATATGTTTTAATGTCTATTAGTGTTTACTCAACAATCTGGCCCTTTAGTGGAACAGCTTATTGTCACTCTTCATTTCCTTAATCGATTTTTAAATTCAGATATTCTTTTAGTTTTCACTATAAAAATACCATTTTAGATTACTATTCAAAGAGGGAAAACGGTCAAACCTTGTTTTAATCCACAATAACATTTTTCATCGAACCTTTTTTATAAACGTATTGACTTTATTTCAAAGCAACACTTGAATAAAAGCTTTTGGGTTCAACTTCTCTATATAAACTCCTCAATATCTTCATACAGATTCCAGATTGGTCATGTACATTAATTGTTAGGAAGAAAATTGATTTTAACCTCCTTTATAGAGTGTTCAGAATCAATATTTATCTGTCTATACAGCAGATATCATTCAACTTATTCAGTTAAGGAGCAGTTATTATGTATAAAATCAATCTACGTCCATGGTTATTTCTGGTCGTATTTATGTTGTTAATGTGTTCGTGTTTGACCTACGTATCCCTTAAAGCTTTGGGAGCAGAGGACATCTTCTTTAAGTGTATGAAGTCACTTGTTAATATGACATTTATTAAAATCTATATATTTTCAATATGATCAATAATAAGAATCCATCTTGAAATAAGATGGATTCTTATTTTGCCGTTTAAGTTTTGACACGCCCCTTTATTCTTTTCACTTTCCTACCATTAATTTTGAGCTTCCTACAAATCTTTCTTACATGTAATAACGTCATCAATAGAAAAAATTCTCACTGAATTTTCTTGAGAATTTTTTAAGACGCAAAGTTCCCCTTAGAATAAACTTGCTTGTTTATCCTAAGGGGAATATATGTTTTTCATAACTATTATTTTATTTCTGCCAATCAGATATATCTGATTGGCTTTAGTATCTTACAGAATTGTATTTAAATACATTAAAGAAATTCAATTAGGAGATGTAGAACCTTGTATCATATCTTCTTCTGAATTAGATGTGTGAGGGTCCCATTGTTCTGGTGTCTGCTCACTTGGTTTTGATGTGAACTCCTCCCACTGTTCTGGTGTCATTTCTCCTCTTGGATTTGGAGATTCCCAGTGCCGCTGATCAGGAGTATTTTCTTCTGAATACGTGTTATTATTTTGGTCCATATTGATTTCACTTTGATCCAGGTTTCCGCCTAAATTCATCAAATTCGCAAATAAACCAATTGCTATTCCGATAGATACTAAGCCAATGGATGTTGCTATTTTCGTCCACATTTTTTCTACTCCAATTTAATATTTGACTTCTATTCCAACTACATTTTTACAAACTAGTTCTTCTTCAAATTCTTACAAACCAAATTTCGTTTTTCAAGATAAACTACCTTATCAGATTGTTTAGCAACTTCTTGGGAATGCGTGACAACGATAATACATTTGTTCTCTTTATGAGCTAGTTCTTTAAACAATTTGACAATTTCATCCGAAGTATTCTCGTCTAGATTACCAGTCGGTTCATCAGCAATTAATAAATCTACTTCACAAGATAATGCACGAGCTATGGCTACACGCTGTTGTTGACCGCCGCTAAGCTGTAAAACCTTTCTTTTTGCCTCGATTTCCGATAAGCCAACCATTTCTAATAATTCGAGAGCTCTTCTTTTTTTATCATTTATGTTAACTCCTGTAATTTCCATTGCCGTGACGACATTTTGCAGAGCCGTCATATACGTAATGAGATTATACGATTGGAAGATGATCGAAACATATTTATTTCTATATTTATCTAAACCAATTTTTCGTATATCTTTTCCTTTGAAAAGCACATGTCCTTCTTTAGGATTATCTAAACCACTTGCTAAACTAAGTGCTGTTGTTTTTCCGGAACCTGATGAACCTAAAATGCTATAGAAACATCCTGTTTCAAAGGTAAAGTTTACATTCTCTAATAAAGTATTCTTCTTATTATTACTTTGATAATAGTAATATAGATTTTTAAATTGTAATATAGTGTCCATGTGACTCCTCCTACTCATCTTTTAATAGTATTTCTTTTGGATTTAAACGAAGAATTGATAATGCTGGTAGAAGTGTTGATAAAATCGCAATTAATAGCCCTAGGCCACCTAAATTCAATACATCTTGTGATAATATACTTACATCAATATTGTCGATAGGTTCAACATCTTTCTCTTGTTTATTGATCATTCCAAACGAGAATCCTAAATTATTTGATTCTTGTTGTTGATCTTCGGCAGCAATCACTTCTTGCTGTAATAAACTGTCGCCCATTTTTTGAGACACTGTTTTACCTGTAATGATAGAAATACCAAATGCTAGTACAGCTATACATAGTACTTCTACTAACAGTTGACCTATTAATTTCCTCTTTTTTTCACCGATTGCCAATAGAATACCTAATTCCTTACGTCGCTCTTTTATGGTCAACATTATAATAAGGCCTAATATAATGGATCCTGCAACGGATACTAAATAAACAATCATTTTGGAAGTAGCGGCAATATTCTCGATAGGGCCTACCATTTTTTGATATAAAGCATCATGCGCATCTAGCTTAAATAAATCGAAATCAATATTTGTTTTCTTTGCCTCTGCTTTAAAATCCTGAATATTTTCTGGATCATTTAAGTAGTAAATTGCTTCGTTAATAGATACACCCTTTTTATCACTTTCTTCATACATTTCTTTCGTCGCGTCATAAGTAGTGTATACTTTGTTAGATGGGTGCATCATAGCTGGTAAATTTTCCTCAAAGTCAGTTATCCCGGAATTTTTGTATATCCCTATTATTTCTAACTCAACCTCCGATGTTTCATCAGTTGATTTAATCTTTAACTTATCACCAACTTGAAGCTCGTTTTGTTCGGCTAACCGTTTTTCAATCAGAGCTACTTTCTTATTCGTATCCTTTGATGCAATTGAACGACCGTCAATCATTTCATTCGTTCCATCTGTAAATTCTTGTAATAAATCAGAACTTCTTACACCTTGGATAAATGTATTAGGCATTTTCATATTTCCAGAGTGACTACCACCTACTGCTCCAATTACCCCATCCTCATCTTTGTCACCATTAATAGGCGTGTAATCATCTGCTACAAGCATGTCACTTTTTAGATAGTTGTAGTCTATTACATAGGGTGACTTAGCTAACTGGTCTGCTTCATCAGCAAAAAGTTCAGGATGTTGTATTTTTCCATTTGGATTCTCTTGTCGCTGTTTCGCCACATTTTCCATAAGCTTCTCTTCGTCCATTCTAAGACTCACGTCAACACCTAATGTCTGTCTAGCGTGATCATTCGCCTTTTGTGAGACATTTTGAATAGCGAAACCCGCTAATACTAAATTGGAAACTACTAAAAATACAGTAAATAATATTAGCGATTTCCCTTTCCTTGCTTTAACACTTAAAAATGCTCGTTTGATAAAATTCATTTTTATTACCTCCTTGATAGCTATAATATATATGGGTAACCTGTAGTTTATATGGAGATACTGCGGAGTTTATCTAGAGATTTAAAGGGATTTATGTGTTTTTGGAAGAACAATTATTCTATTAATAAAAAGACGCAATTTCCCCACCAAATTGATATTTAGGTGGGGAAATTGCGTGCTGTTATTATTTATTCAATTATTTTAGTATCCAAAGAAATAGTTTTAAATTCAACAGGGATCGCTTTTGTTAGATTTTATCAGTTATTCAAATTAAGTTAATACAATGATGTCCTCTGTATGAAATCAATAAATTTTTTTAGACTTTGAGAGTGTTGTTTTCTATGTTTGATGATAAAGTCTATCTTGATTATTTCAGAAAGCTCCTTATATTTAATAGATTGTATTTTTTTTCGACTATTTGCAACGTCTGCAGGTATTATACTGATACCAAGTCCATCATGAACGGCTTGAAGAATTGATTCAAGTGAATCAAACTCTAAAATGGACAGATCCTCTTTGAAAAAATCTAATGTTTTCTTTCTGTATATGCAATTTTTATCACTATTTACAATTAACGTATGCTTTTGTTGCTTTTCATATTGACTATTGTTAGGTGAAATGAGTACTAGTTTTTCAAAATAGCTATAAACAGTTTCAAATTGTGAGTCATTAGATGTTCCATTAATAAAAACACCATCAAGTTCTCCGTAAGTAAGCATTTCTTGTAACTTTCCCTGATCATTCGTTCTTATTTTTACATCAATATTTTTATACTCTCTTAAAAAAGAAGAAAACAATTGAGGAACTTTAACTGCAGAAATTGTTTGAGAAGCACCTATTGTAAGAGATTCTCTCCACTTTGTAGGATTAACTAATGACTTAGCTTCATCCATTAAAAGTATTATTTGATGTGTATACTCGAGTAAGACTTTTCCTTCCTCGGTCAATGTTACGCCTCTATTATTGCGCATAAATAATTTTACACCTAGTTCATCTTCCAAACCCTTTACTCGTTGACTGACATTAGGTTGTACATAGCCAAGTTTTTCAGCAGCTTTTGATACCGACTGTAGTTCCGCAACATGTTTAAAAATCCACAAATCATGACTTTCCAATAATTACATTCCTTCCACTGGTATCATTTAAAATGATACCTTCTTCATTATTCAGTATTATACACGCCATATACATAAAAATATAATAGAAATGTATTAAAAATCTAAATAAAGTAAGGATGTTTTAGCATGGAATTAAAAGATAAAGTAGTTCTAATAACGGGTGGCGGCACTGGTGTTGGAAGAGCAACAGCTATTAAGTTAGCAGCTGAAGGTGCAAAAGTTGTCATTAATTATAGTCGTTCTAAAAAAGAAGCTTTCGAAGTAGTAAATGAGATTACACAGCTAGGAGGAACTGCAGTCGCGTATAAAGCAAATGTAGCAATAGCAAAAGAAGTGAATGAGTTAGTATCCTATATTGTTGTAACTTTCGGGACGATTGATGCTTTAGTAAATAATGCAAGTATTACAGCTCAAATAGCTTTGGATGACATAGATGCCGTTACAGATGAAGTATGGGATTCCCTTTTCAGCGTAAATGTGAAAGGAATGTTTCATTGCGTAAAAGCAGTTGTCCCTTATATGAAGAAGCAACAATCGGGAGTGATTGTGAATATGGGTAGCGTGGCTGGAATGACCGGAATAGGCTCATCTATCCCCTATGCAGCAACGAAATCAGCCATTCACACAATGACTAGATCGTTAGCTATCGCATTAGCACCTAAGATTAGAGTGAATTGTATATCTCCTGGTGCAATTGAAACGAGATGGTGGTCTGGAAATGAAGATAAAATGGTTCAACTTGCAGGTAATTTACCACTGAAAAGAATTTCAACACCAGATGATATTGCAGAGGCTATTCTATTTCAATTGACTCAAAAGTCTGTTACTGGCCAAGTTTTTACAATTGATAATGGTCAAACGCTTTGAATTTTAAAATAACCCACTTTTCTAAAGTGTTAAACACCCTCTTTATTGGTTGATAAGAGGGTGTTTGGATATTAATATGCTCGAGCAAACCAAACTGTATGCTTTGCTTCATTGCCACAGCAAATACAAGTAGTTTTCGTTGTTGGTGGATTAAACGGAATGTTACGGGAAGTATATTTCGTCTCTTCTTTCACTTTTTCCTCGCATGCATCAGTTCCACACCATCCAGCAAGAATCCAGCCCGGAATAGACCCATTTTCCTTTGAAGTGTTAATATGCTGCTGTAATTCCTGCAGTGTATCGATCGTTGTATGAGCGTTTTCATCACGGAATGTCCGTGCTTTTTCAAATAAGCGAGTTTGCATCGTTGTTAGTTCTACCTCAATGGCTGAGATAATATCATTCAGGTCAATGGATTGCTTCTCATCTTCATCTCGTGCTTTTAACAATGCCTGATTTTTCTCTAAATCACGAGGTCCTAATTCAATACGAATCGGTACACCTTTTAATTCCCATTCGTTAAATTTGAAGCCAGGTGATTGGTCCGAATCATCTAGACGAACTCGAATTCCCTTCTTCTTAAGGGCCGCGAAGATGTCATCTAGTTTCTCCATAATTTCAGGGTTCTTTTTCCATGGGCCTACAGGTATTAAAACAACTTGGGTTGGTGCAATTCGTGGCGGTAAAACAAGTCCCTGTTCATCACCGTGAACCATAATGACAGAACCGATTAGGCGTGTGGAAGTCCCCCAAGATGTTGTGTGTACATGTTCATGCTGATTAGCTTTGTTTAAATACTTAATATCAAAGGCTTCAGCGAACTTTGTCCCTAAATAGTGAGAGGTCCCAGCTTGTACAGCCTTTCCATTTTTCATCATTGCTTCGATAGAAAATGTATCAACCGCTCCTGCAAAACGTTCTGAAGGTGTTTTTTGTCCATCATAGACGGGAATTGCAAGTAAACCCTCGACTACCTCTTTATAGACCGTTAACATTTGCATTGTTTCTTTACGCGCATCTTCTTCATCAACATGCGCTGTATGGCCCTCTTGCCACAAAAATTCAGATGTTCGAATGAACGGAAGTGTTTTCTTTTCCCAGCGAAAAACATTTGCCCATTGATTAATTAGGACCGGCAAATCACGATAACTTTTAATCCAATTTGAATATAGATGTCCAATCATCGTTTCAGAGGTCGGACGAAGTGCTAAACGTTCTTCTAATTTTTCACCTGCTGCTTCCGTTACCCAAGGAAGCTCTGGTGAGAAACCTTCGATATGATCTTTTTCTTTTTGGAAGAAGGATTCAGGGATTAACATAGGGAAATAAGCGTTGCGATGGCCTGTTTCTTTAAAACGGCGGTCCATCTCTGCCTGAATGTGTTCCCAAATTTCATAGCCGTCTGGTTTAAATGCGATACAGCCACGAACCGGTGTATAATCCATTAAATCCGCCTTTTGAATTGTCTCAATGTACCATTTTGAAAAATCATTTTGTTGTGTTGTCATGTTCTTTCCTCCATTTCTATCAGGTGTTTGCCACCTATTGAATAAAAATAAAAAAGCACAAAGCTGTCCTACTATAAGGACGTCTTTGTGCCGAATAAACGTGGTACCACCTTGAATTTAGTTTTAAGTAAATTTTAAAACCCTCAAACGTTTTGTAACGAAAACGACTCGGTTATGTTTGCATAACATCTCCGTGGTAGGTTTCGGATAGAAGCGGTGATATAGCTCTCAACAGTTGCTATATTTTCTGTTTCACAATTCTATCTTACTTGGCCACATCATCAATTTATATTTTATATAACTTTAGCAAAACAATTGAAATATTTCAAATACAATTATTTTTCGGGAAATATCAGAAAATTGACTTTACTTTCCGGTGGACCAAATTGCTTCTAACTAGCCTAAAGCTACTTTCAAAATACAAAAGATTTTTCACCAATTGATATTGCAAATCGTTATTTTTTTCGATTAATTGCGGTTTAGGCTATCGGAGTAATATCATAGGCCAGCCAATCCAAAAAGAAAAAAGAGCAGCGCTCGCTACTCATTTGTTCTTTCTTCTTTCGTTGTAAAATTTCATTTCGTAATCATATAACCATAAACAATAGGGAGGATCTTGTCCTAAACTTAAGACAAGATCCTCCCTATTGTTTACATAGAACTATCAAGTATCAATTGTGTAAAGTCCTCTACCGATAGTGGCTTACTGAAATAATAGCCCTGTACGTACTCGCAGCCATGCTCACGCAACACATTTAATTCTGCTTCTTCCTCGACGCCTTCAGCTACAACTTGAAGATTTAGGGCATGCGCTAAAGAGATCATAGCTGAAATCATGGCAATGCCTGATTTTTCAGGCAAAATATCACGGACGAATGTACGATCTATTTTTAAAACATCTACGGGGAATGTTTTTAAATAATTGAGCGACGAGTAACCCGTTCCGAAATCATCTATAGAAATCGTAATACCAAGTGTTCTTAATTGGTTAATAGTATTGATCAAGTCTTTCGTATAATCCAACATACTCATCTCTGTAATTTCTATTTCTAATAAGTGCGGATCTATTTTTGTTTCTGAAATAATTTCGCGTACCATTTCGACAAAGCCTGATGTACTAATATGAATCGGAGAAATGTTTACGGCAACACGTAAGTTTACATTATGTACCTCGTTCCAAGTGCGTGCCTGGGCAGATGCTTTTCTTAACACCCATACCCCTATATCATTAATAAGCCCACATTCCTCAGCAAATGGAATAAAGTGATCCGGTGGTATATAACCAAGTACAGGATCATGCCAGCGAAGTAATGCCTCCATACCAATCACTGTATTCGTTTTTAAATCAATTTTTGGTTGATAATGTAATTCTAAAATATCTTTTTTTAACGCTTGATGTAATTTTGTTTCAAGTAATAGCCATTTATCATTGATTTCATCCATATTTGGACGATATAAGCGATATTGATTACCACGTGAAGATTTAGCAGAATACATAGCGATATCCGCATTTTTCAATAATTCCTCCGCAGAGTTTGCATGATCGGGAAAGATACTAATTCCAATACTAATACTTGCGTAAAATTCATACGTATTCACAATAAAACTCTCATTAAAGACGCTAATTATTTCCTCAGCCTTCTCCTCAACACGGTCAACATCGTTTAGTATAATCACAAATTCATCACTATTGTGGCGGTAGATAGAATTCGATGTGTAATCAATGTTGCGTAGTCGATGCGCCATTTCCACTAAGAACATATCCCCGATGATATGACCAAGTCCATCGTTAATGTTTTTAAAACGATTTACATCAATGAAAAATAACGCAAACTTCTCACCTGTACGTCGAGATTGATGGAATTCATTTTCTAAACGTTGCTCTAACTTACGACGATTTGGAAGCCCCGTTAATTCATCGTGATAAGCAATATGGGTAATCTTTTTTATATCCTTTTGTGCGGTAATATCGACTCGAATAGCAATATATTGATACGGTTTACCATCGTCATCAAGAAAAGGGAAAATCGTTGTCTTCACCCAGTATAGGCTGCCATCCTTCGCGCGATTACACACCTCGCCATTCCACATATCACCTTTACCTATCGTTTTCCACATCTCTCTAAAGAAAGATCTTGGATGGTAACCTGAATTCAGTAAACGGTGATCTTGCCCTACTAATTCTTCACGAGTATATTTAGAAATTTTGCAAAAATGATCATTAACAAACGTAATTTTCCCAGTTCGGTCTGTAATTGCTACGATGATTGAACTATTCATTGCAGAAAAAATATCTTGTAATTCTTTCAGACTATAGTTAATTTGATTAATACTACTAGGCGTGATATTCATCATTTACATTCTCCGTTCATTAGAAGGGTTTGGTACTTTTGTTTTATAAAAAGTAGGGTATAAAGTTATGGGATATCGCCCTTTATTATGTAATTATATTATAGTATTAGAAAAGCAGTTAATTCAACCCAAATGTTAAAACATTCAAATCAATATTTGATGATATTTAATAGAACAGACCCCAAAAACAAGGTCTTTTAACTTACTTAAAACGCTTGTTGTAGAATACTTTAATTACCTTAGACTAATCATATGTTATATTTAGCCTATTTTTTCGAATATATGAACTTTCTGTAATTTCACAGCACTTGAATAATTCTATTATTTATGATAAATACCAAAAATACCCTACTGTCATAACTAGGCAGTAAGGTATTTTATAAGCTAAGAGACTTCATATTCTATTGGACCTCCCAATGTTTTGGCTCGTTCATTGTAGGCATCTAGTTGCTCCTGAGATAAGTTCAACATATAATAGTGAAAATTTATGGGCTCTAAGCCATGGTTCTCACATACTTGTCGATAAAAATCATAGCCTTCTCGATATTCTGTCATCCTAATAACTTCCTTTCGTTTGTGCAACCTCATTATAATATTCTAATTGTTCTTGTGATAATTGATTGACATAATAATAGAAATTGATCGGTTCTAAATCAAATTGTTCACACTTCCTTCAATCAATTTCGCCTTGGCGTAATTGCGTCCGGATTTTGAATTGTGCTCAGGCCTGCACGATGCAGGTCAGTTAGCCGTTTTCGTAGGATGCGAAGGTTTTAGGCTAACATCCTTATATTCATTCCTTTGATAATCCGTGACATCCGCCGGAGGCTTTATTTTCATTCAGTAAGTATTTGGATACTGACTGCAAAGAAGTGACAACCTCATACATCTCATACCTTCAAAGGTTGAAGTCTTTTACTGAATGAAGATAAAATTCATAGCCAGTTTTATAATGAGACATATGCATTCCTCTTTTTTGTTATATAACAGTTTTATTATTTTTTAATAATATATAACAGTTTAGTTACTGTGTCAATGAATTTTCTGATATTTCTTTCAAATAGTCGAAAGCCCAGTCCATTTAAATTAGTATGGCTGGGCTTTTCATAAAATATTCACTTCGGCGTCCGTTCTAACCACATCCTTTAATGTTAAACCTTTTAAATGCCTAATTGTTTTGCTTGCATATTATAAGCTGAAAGTTGCTGCTGTGATAACTGTAACACATAATAGCGGAATGAAATTGGCTCTAAACCATAACGCTCACACATCTCACAATAAAATTCATAACCATCACGATACTTTGTCATTAAAATTCCTCCTAGAACTAAACTGTTTTATAACAGTTGTTTATATTTTTAATTAATATATAACAGATGATTGATTTCGTCAAGCTTTACAATTAAAATAACCTTGAAGACTTAATTCCACGACATAACAAAAACCATTATTTTGAAAATGATTGATCAAAACAATGGCTCTCGTAAATTTCGAATAGTAAATAATACTTCATCATCTTTGATTGATTATTTACCTGAACGATAGCTTCAAGAAAAATCACTTTAAAAAAGCCCAATTTCTCAATATTAATATCGAGAAATTAGACCTTTCACCATGTATTTTTCAATAATCGGATTGTCATTCTAGGGATAAATATTATAATGTTCCAGATTATTTCTAATGCGATTGAATTTTTAATCTCTATAATAGTTTTTTTAACATAATGTCGTGCTTTTCTTTTTTTCATTCTTTTTATATAGTTTCCAGCAAGTTCATTAGTGCTCAACTTAGATTAATGCTTTAATTTCTTTTATTTGTTCAATATGTCGTTGTTCATGAATTGAAACTAGTTCTACCCATTGATCGAGGGGTAAATCGCCAAGAAAAGGATGTTTAAAGGATTTTTCTGCTAACAAAGATGGATCTTCAATTGTATCAAGGAAAGTTGTAAAATTCCCTCTCGAATCGTCAAGTAACTCAATAATTTGCTGAACTGTAAAAAAGTCTTCAGCTGGTACAACAAATTCTGGTGCTGGGACTTTCTTTGTTCTATCTGCGATAATATGAATATTTTTACGTTCCGCTTGTTTACTATCTTCTTGTTTTAATGCCCACGCAATCAATCTTATAAAAGATGCATCCGTTAAAGTTAAGTGATGGCAAACCTGGGCGATACTCCAACTGTTTGCCTCAGGCTTAGCATTGAATTGAGTATCACTTAATAATTTAATCTCCTCTACTAAGTTATTTCTTGTTTCACTTAAATGGTCGTTAATTAATTGATTCATAAGCTACTCCCCTTACCAAACGATTTTTGATTCCTATTCTGTATATGTTCCATACCATGTAAAGTATTCTTTATATTAGAAATTATCTTGCCCGAACAATATTGAATGGATTATTTTCGAGTACATGTTGCAGCTCTTCATTTTCAATATGTGTATAAATTTGTGTTGTTGCCACACTTGAATGGCCCAGTATGTGCTGAAGACTCCGAATATCTGCCCCTGATTTATACATCATTGTTGCGGATGTATGTCGTAACTTATGTGGTGTCAGTCGTTCTTTTTGAAGTCCGGATTGCTGGTTAATTTGTTTAACGATTTTTGCAACGGTTTGACGGGTAAAGCGAGTTCCCTTTTGGGAGATGAAAAGGGGCTCCTCTCCCTCACCTTTATATGCTGACTTTCCGCTATTTTCATAGTCTGCAAGTACCTGTACACAGCTATCATTCAAATAAACAGTCCGTTCTTTATTTCCTTTCCCAACAACTGTTAAGTAGCGCCCTTGTATAGATGACCTATTTAGCTGGCAAAGCTCTGTCACACGAATCCCTAAATTTAAGAAAAACATCATCATACAATAATTTCTCGGTGAAGCACGATTTGGCTGGATACCATCGATAAATTGCGTCGCTTCCTCGATATTCATATAAATAGGTCTTTTCCGTCCTATTTTTGGTGTTTCTAATTCATCTGCCGGATTTTCCTCTATAAGACGACGTTTCCCTTTCAGGTACTTAAAAAATGACTTCAACGTTGCTACTTTACGTGCTCTCGCTGATGCAGAATTCCCACGCTGTACCTCGCAATATTCCATAAATAAATAAAGATCTTCTAATGTCAATTCACGAATTTCTTCTATTGAAATAGTAGAAATATCTATTTTCGTTAAATCTGATAGTTCATGCTCATTCTGAATGGCTATGTAAAAACGGAAGAATAATGTCAAATCATATTCGTACTCTTTTCTAGTGCGTTGAGACTTCCCTTTAATCGTTGTTAAATAAACAAGGAAATCTCTCATTATTTTTGGCAGCTTAGGCTTTTCCATAAAATCACCTCTATTTGCTCTATTTTACCACGAAAAAACGTTCCCAAATATAAATTTGGGAACTTTATGATGAAAAAAGTGCTTTTTTAAAATAAAAGAAACATACGTACGCTATTTGAGTGACAAAAAAGATGATTCTCTTTTAGCAAGAAAATCATCTTTTTTAAAGTTTTTTTTGGAAATTTCACTTTTTAGGCATAAAGCGCAAAAAAAATGAATATTTAAATCTAGTGAACTAAATGAACTATGTGCTGTGAGACGATTCGAAAAATGCAAAGGTGGGTAACTATACATGTCGATTCTTCTCACAACGCGCGTGGAATTATTTGGTTTTTGTCAATTTTGGGCACATTGTTTACCCGTGAGAAAGCGAAGCGTCAATTAAGCTAGGACAAAATCCGTTTACGAGATAAAGATACTATATGTCCCATCTACTTGTTTTGCTAGAGACCAATTTGTTGATAGCATACGCTGAAGCTTCTCGATTGTTTCCTCATTACAAGTTAAGTGTTGGATGCCTGTTTCTAATAATTGATAATCCGTACCCTCTTCTAATTGGAAACGAAGATACAGTAAACGTTGGATGCCTGGCAAAGTTACATATTTGATACGGTAGTTACCTTGCAAAGCGTCCAAGAATAATTGTTCTCCTTCTTGAAAAAGTGCCATTGTTTCGGAAAATTCATAGTTTGGTAGTTTTTCCTGCCAAACTGATAAATCCCCTGTTCGCAATGTGCGCACAATCTCCTCATTAGTAAAATCTAATTTCGAAAGCTTGTCTAGCTCATAAGCTTGCATTAAGTTAATGATTGTCATGTTTCTATCTCCTTTTATATGTATTCATCTTCATTCCTCTAAAAGTAGTGAGATGAATGCAGATGTAGTTCATTTTCAATTGGTACCCAATGGCCAACTGAAATAGAGGAACTCAGTCTAAGAACGCCACGTCCTGTGGCAACGACTGAGTGACCAACATCTTGTTGGCCCAAAGCCTCCGGCGGATGTCACGGATTTTGAAAGGAATGAATAAAGGATGTTAGCCTAAAACCTTCGCATCCTGCGAAAACGGCTAACTGACCTGCATCGGTAAAAACGCCACGTCCTGTGGCATTACCGAAATGACCGACATCGTGTCGGCCCTCGTGCAGGCCTAGGCACAATTCAAAATCCGGACGAAATTACGCCAAGGCGAAATTGA
Source organism: Lysinibacillus sp. NPDC093688 (assembly GCF_050280145.1). NCBI lineage: Bacteria > Bacillati > Bacillota > Bacilli > Caryophanales > Bacillaceae > Lysinibacillus > Lysinibacillus sp. NPDC093688. The sequence continues at coordinate 29,488 of NZ_JBNNUX010000004.1, read as the reverse complement.
GTCATATTTAGTGTAACACGTTTACTCTACTACTTAAATTCGGAGGGCGATCCATATGATGAATTTCTATGAATCTGGTTTGTTTTTTGATGAAATGTTAGATGGCAATCAACCGAAGCCTCATTATCGGTCTTTCCACCATAAGCTCAATGCATTCACAAAGGAGCAATTAGAGGAAAAATATCAGCAAGCACAATCTAGATTCCTTAAGCAAGGCATTACATTTACCGTATATGGAGCACAAGGTGGAACAGAACGGACAATGCCCTTTGATTTTATACCTATTATTATTCCACATGAACAGTGGCAAGAAATAGAAGCCGGGATGAAGCAACGTGTGAAAGCCTTAAATTGCTTTTTACATGATGTCTACCATGAACAATCTATTGTTGAGGATGGGCTTATTCCGAAACAGCTCATTGAAAACAATCCGTATTATTATAAGGAAATGATTGGTGTAAAAGTACCTATCGAAAATCATATTTTTTTAGCTGGTATCGATTTGATTCGCGATGAAAATGGTGTTTACTACGTGTTAGAAGATAATTTACGCAATCCTTCAGGTATTTCCTATGTTTTTCAAAATCGATCTGTGATGAAGGAAGTGTATCCTGAATTTTTCTCTAAACATACGATCCAGTCACTCGACAAACAAATGGCCTTTATGAAGAAGGCACTCCTTGCTCATCGACCACCTTGTATGGAACCAGATAGAGAACCTAAAGCTGTCCTCTTAACAGCTGGTATGTATAATTCGGCCTATTACGATCATGTTTTTTTAGCACAGCAGCTCAATATTCAGCTTGTTGAAGGTCGTGATTTAGTGGTCAGAGACGATAAAGTGTACATGAAGACTATACACGGGCTAAAGCAAATCGATATTATTTATCGTCGAATTGATGACGATTTCCTAGATCCTGTTGTTTTTCGTGACGATTCTTTGCTCGGAGTTCCACATATTTTCGATGCTTATAAAGCTGGAAATATTGCTATTTTAAATGCAGTTGGTAACGGTGTTGCAGATGATAAGGCGATGTATGCCTATGTACCGGATATGATTCGCTACTATTTAAATGAGGAACCTATTTTACGTAATGTGAAGACTTATCATCTAGCTGATGATCGGCAGCTAGATTGGGTTCTTGAACATATGAGCGAGCTTGTCATTAAAAATGTTAGTGCCTCTGGTGGCTATGATATGCTTATTGGTCCGCATGCGAGTGATGAAGAAATCGCTATTTATAAGGAAAAAATTATGGAAAACCCACATCAATACATTGCACAACCAACGATTAGTCTGTCTAGAGCACCAGCTTTCCAGGATGGGAGATTCTATCCCTGTCATGTCGATTTGCGTGTATATGTAATGAAGGGTGAGGATATTTATGTGCTTCCTGGTGGTTTATCGCGTGTAGCATTAAAAGAAGGATCTTTAGTCGTGAATTCTTCACAGGGTGGAGGAGCAAAAGATACTTGGATATTAAAGGAGGAATTGCAGTATGCTAAGTCGAGTAGCCGATGCACTATACTGGATGGCACGATATAGTGAACGATCACAATCGAATGCACATATATTACAAGTACAGCTGTTGAATATGTTGGAGCAATCTGGCAAAGAAAATGAATACATCGATCATTGGGAAGCGGTGTTGAATATTTGCGCCTCGAAGGAAGAGTACTTGAACTTCTTTGAGTCGATTCGAGTTAATCCACTTATCGAATATCTACTCTTTTCAACTAATAATGGTAACGCTCTTCATGCCACTTTACGTGCTGTAAGAGAAAATGCGCGTGTAACTCGAGATAGCATCCCCATTGAGCTTTGGGAATTGCAAAACGCCTTTTATTTATCCTTACAGCAAGACATATTGGAACGTGAAAGACCGATTCCACTTATCGTTCTTAACTCTTTTTTACAAAATGTTCGTAAGACTTCTTTGACGATTACCGGGCTTATCGAAGGTTCAATGGATCGAGATGTACCCTTTTATTTCATACAAGTTGGGAAATGGTTAGAGCGTGCAGAAAAAACGATTCGTATGGCTTTAATTATACTGGAGCAACATAAAGAAATAGCCATCTCCTTAGTAGAAGCGGACGGTTCGTTTTTACTCGATTTATCAGAGGCGACGGAGTCTTATTTACAAAAGCATCGCCAAACAAACTTACTGTGTGTACTTCAATATTTATTACAGGATAAGCATTTCCCACGTTCAGTAATGTTTTGCTTACAAAAATTAGAAGAAGCATTTATTTGTTTAGAAAATGATCCTCTTTCAGCAAGATTTTTAGAGCTTCATGCCCCATTAAAAAGTGTATTGTTTGCCATAATGAATGTAGATGTATGGAATAGTACTTTAGAAGAAACTATTTTTTTAATGGAGGAAAGATTGTGTCAATGTATTGATTTTGGCAATACATTTTCAACAATTTATCATTTATATGAACCCAGCGTACAACCTTGAAAGGAATCAACGACAGCTCCCTATCAACAAGCAAGTCAGTAATTCAAAGGAAGCGGACACAATGAAATTTGAAATTCAACATACTAATATTTTTCAATATGAGTCTGAAGTCGATCAAAGCTTAAATACAATCCGCTTAAAGCCAAGAGGCGATGAGCGACAGCGCTTATTAACCTATCGCATTGCCATTACACCTTCATCTTTAACGAATGAGCATACAGATATATGGGGCAATACGGTTGGCACTTTTTATATACCAGAGCAGCATCAAGAACTAGAAATTCAAACGACCTCTATTGTCAGCATTCAACGTGCACCATTTATTCATCGTATTCAATATTCACCAGAGATGCAGACCATTTTTCACTCGCAATTGTTTTATGAGCATTATTTACCTTATTTAAAGTTTACACAATTTACGTATATGACAGACAATCAGTTAGAGGAAGTTTATCATGCCATTGGTCATGCTGAAAATCCTGTACTATTTTCATTAAATTTAATGCAATATTTATACTCGACTTTTGAATACGATCCGGGTGCAACCGATGTGACGACAACGGCAAGTGAAGCCTTCGCCCTTAAGCGAGGTGTTTGTCAGGATTTCACACATGTCATGCTTGCGGTGCTAAGAGCTAAAGGAATTCCAGCACGCTATGTGAGCGGTTATTTATATGTGGACGAAAACTCCGCATTAATCGGTGATATTGCAACCCATGCTTGGGTAGAAGTTATGATACCAGGAATCGGCTGGATTGGCCTCGATCCAACTAATAATGTAGAAGTATTAGAAAATCACATTATTTTATGCATTGGCCGTGACTATTCCGATATTAGTCCTGTTGAAGGTGTTTATTCAGGTGGAAAGCATGATTTAACAGTTAAAGTGAGTGTCAAAGCATTGAATCATTTGTAACAAAAATGGGTAATGGTTATTATTAAACCCCCTGATTTTTCTACGCTAGGCAGAAGAATCAGGGGGTTTATTATGATCTATTGTTTTGAAAACTAAAGTTCTCAGTAATCCAACAACGATTATTTAGTCATTAAACATTTTTTCAAAATTATTAAGTTCTATTAGACTTTTTATACAATACCCATTTCTTTTCCTATTTTCTTAATTTTATTTATAACTGTATTGAGCTGCTCCATTGTATGTGTAGCCATTACTGTAATCCGCAATCGGCTTGACCCTTTTGGCACAGTTGGTGGTCTAATTGCTGGAATAAAGACACCTTCATCCATAAGTTTCTCAGAAAATTGCATAGCTTCACGGGAATCACCAATAAGAAGAGATATAATTGGCGTTTCCCCCTCATTAACTACAAAACCGGATTCCTCCAATTTCAAACGTAAATACTTAGCATTATTCAGCAATTGTTCCCTTCGTTCGGGCTCATTTTGAATAATGGATATTCCTTCTCGCGCGGCTTCAATCGCACTTGGAGATAAACCTGTTTGGAAAATAAATGATCTAGCGTTATTTAGTAAATAGTTCTTTGCAATTGACGACGTCGCCACAAAACCACCCTCTGCACCAATCGCTTTACTCAACGTGCCTACTGTAAAATCAATCTCATCTTTCAATCCAAAATAGTCAGCAGTACCACGACCATCACTTCCTAAAATACCTGTCACATGCGCATCATCAATCATTATGTAAGCATTGTATTCCTTTGCTAGCGCAACTATTTCGGGAAGTGGAGCAATGTCACCATCCATACTAAAGACGCCATCCGTCACAATTAACTTCTTTCCATCTCCATGTGATTGCCTCAATTTCTGCTCTAAATCCACCATATCCGCATGTTCATAAACAATTGTTTTTGCTTGACTAAGGCGACAACCATCTATAATACTCGCATGATTCCAGGCATCAGAAAATATTATATCCCCTGCCTTCATCACACTCGAAATCACGCCAATGTTCGCTAAATAACCACTGCTGAAAACAATGGCAGCTTCAGTATTCTTCAAATCCGCAATTTCAGATTCAAGCTGTTCATGAATAACGAAATTTCCAGTTGTTAATCTTGAACCACCAGCTCCTGTACCGTATTTACTAATACCTTCAGATGCTTTCTTTCTCAACCGATAATCTGTTGCAAGACCTAAATAGTTATTAGATGAAAAAAGCAAGAACTTCTTACCATTCATGATTACTTCGCTCTCATTTCCATTTGAAAACGAACGTAACTTCCTTGTCAATCCTTTCTCTTCTATTAATTGTAGTTCTTGTTGAAACCATTGATCCAATTTTTATTCCCTCCTAATGAGAACCGGTACGCTCTCTAAATAGTCAATAAAAGATTCTAGTTCAACTTCATCTGACACAAAATAAATACGCCCTCCGCTCTCACAGCCTTCCCTTTTCAACGGTGTAATTCTGACATAACCAATGTCACGATTACTTACATATCCAGTCACGTAATCTGGATCATCAGACCAACATAATTCTGCAATTGTATACGGAGAATTTGCCACTTTCGACGCCAGAGCCAACGCTTCACGGACACGCTCATTAAGGTCCCCAGTAGCATCTTGCCAATCGATTCGTGATACACGAACACCCTTTTGCCCCCGATCGTCAAGCCGTGAGCCGGTTTTACTATTTAGGATGATTGCCCCACGGAGATTTTGATTACTACTAAGTTGATGAAAAGCAACATTCAGTGCATATTCCGAAATACCTAAGGAGGTTAGTATCTTTCTTGCTTCACTATGGGCATTTTCGATTGAAGCCGCCTCAACAGTCGTAATTTCTAAGGGGGGTATATACTGTATCTGATCACGTGCAATTTTTTCAACGGTAATTTGAATAAAGTCAGCATCTCCACGTGAATGATTATTTGCTTTGTTCAATAACTGTTTTACAATTGGCTCTATCTGAGATTTACTGCCTATCCGTTCACCACCAGATATATGCTTTTCCCCTAGTTCAGGACTTCTTTCAGCCGCACGCATTCGAATGCTATAACACGCTTTTAACATGATTATTACCAGCTACTTTCCTATTAATTGTATGTAACATTTTCGTTATCGGATAAACACTAACAGCTGTGATTACCATGCCCGGAATAGCTAAAACTAATAACGGTAAAAATGGAGTCCCTAACGTAAAAGCCAAACCAAATCTAGCAATCGTTGTACCAATTGGGCCTGCCAAAACAAGTACCGGAATTGAAGTCCCAAATAAAACAATGAGTAGGCCTACAGTCAATCGAAAAATTAAGGCGATCTCCACATTTAGGATCGAGTGTATACCTAGTAAAAATAAGATTAAACTTGCAATGATCCCCGCTAGAAAATATCGCTTAAATCCAAACACCGCCGCAATCGCAACTGCAATGGGTGCTGATAATTGAAATTCAGACCCAGGTATACCTGTTGGGATTTTAAACATGCCTGAAACGATAATAAGACAAGCTAGCAATGAAATCTGGGCAAGATCATAAGTAGAAAACTTTCGGATCATTTTATTCCTCCATCTTACTTTTTAAATTATTTAATTAACCTTTAATAACTTTATGTTATTTCCTCCTATTCTTCTATATTTGTGTTAACTACAATTAATAATAAGTTAACACAAATATAGATTGGAAAGTAGATAAAATGGTAGTATTTTTTATTATTTGTGAAAATACGATTTTGTTCCTTATCATTTAAAGCGAGCGTTAAAGCATTGAATCATTTGTAATAAATATGTGCAATGGTTTAAATTAAAACCCCTGATTTTTCTACGTATAGCAGAAGAATCAGGGGTTTTATTAGGATCTATTGTTTTGAAAAATAGTTTTTAAATAATATAATCTTAAACTAGTGATAAAAAATTTATATTAAATTTTCAAAACTATTCGTTGAAATACCTTGTGTCTACTTTATAAACTTACTTTGCGTTTATAAAGTAAACGAGATGATCAGTCCATTTGTCGTCCTCGTATATGAATCCTTTCCTCGTGCATTCATAAACCATTCCAACACTTTCTGCTAACTTTATAGATGCTATATTATCAAGGTTTATGTGAGCTTCTATTCGATGATAATTTAATTTTTCAAACGCTAGATCAATGGCTGCTTTTACAGCCTCTTTCCCATAACCTTTTCTCCAAAAGTGGTTATGAATTGTATATCCGAACCTGGCCCATTGAAATTCTCCCCTCATAATTGTCGAAAAATCTATAAAGCCAATATGGGTATTATCCTCTTTTCTAAACACTCCAAATACATAGACCTTGTCATCCTCAGCCATCTGATGATGTTTAGTAACTAAATCACGAAACCATTCTTTCGTACAGATGCTCATATCTAATTTGCCTTCATCGTATTTATGTTGAGAAGGTAAACGATTTTCATATTGGGTAAGCCAAGAAGAATAGTCTCCCTCTTGTATTAATCGAATAACTAATCTTTCTGTTTCAGTTCTTATTTTATTCAATCGAACACCTCATCTGGAATTACTTCCTATTCTTATATAGTATATTCGATAGTAGGAAATTATCTCCTTCTTATTAAACTAGTATTTTCTAAATCAAATAGCAGAGCTTTATTGAAGGAAGTGTACTTAAATGAGGTTAAATTATAAGTTAAAATTCAGGCGCTAACTTCCACAAGAAATATGTCCTTTTTATTTAGAATGATTAATTGTCCCTTTCATGTATTCAGGTAGAATTAATGTCCCCTCCTTATAGTCTTTCAGAGAAAACATCTTCGGTTTACAATTCCCCCCAACTCCAATTATGATGCTTAAATCTTTTGGGGAATAGACAACTGTATGCAACGTACCAAAGTACTCTTTATAGTGTTTAAAAAATAACGGGGAACTTTCATCATTAAAGCGATGATATGTAGACATAGGTGATAAACTTTCCGATAATAAGGAACTCACATAGTCCTTACGTTTTATCGATCCTTGTACTCCTATTCTGTTTTTCTCCCTCAATATCTCTGACTGAAAGTGATTAGTACAAATAAGAGGATTTGTGAAATTTATGACCTGTTGTTGTGGAGAAGCTTCTACTATTACACTTGTTCCACTTTGGTCCGTAATAGAGTAATTGTAGCAATAACCATGAGGTATATTTGTGATGAGATTTAATGCCTCTTCGATATTTGCACATTGTTCTAATAGCATTCTAACAATAGTCGTTGCAATAAATCCCTCTTCCCTGTATTCGTTATTAACAAAATGTAACCCTACAATGAGCCCCTTTTCATTCATTCCATCAAGTCTTCCAATTATTTGCTGACTAAAGCCTACGCTAGCATAGCCATCTGTAGGATTCGTCCATACAAGCCGTGAATCGTACATTTCTGGACTAAAATCATAATTGCGTACATAATATCCATCATTTACTAATGTAGTACACCCCATTTGTGGAAATGCTACATCATAACCACTAAAAAGTTTAATCGTATGATCTATGTCCATATCTAATCCTGCTGCCAAGCCGATTAGTTCTTGAAAAAGATTCGGTGAAACAGTCTTTAATATTTCCTTCGCCTTTTGTACATTTGAGTTTAAATTCAATTTCCCTAGCTGTTCGAATTGTTCTAAGATCGGTAATGACCTTAATTCTCTTCCCTGCTCCAAGCCAAATTGATAATAATTCCCTCTCAATTCTACTATTCTTACAACTAACTCTTCATAATTTTTATACATTTTTCGTTTCTCCCCTCTTTCCAAATTGTGTGACCGGCAATAATAAGTTGAGATAGTAAAGCCATTCCCTCGATCCCATTCTAGTATGGAACCTGTAGTTCTTTCGGCGAAATCCTGTATTGTCATCAACTTATTCAAAACATTATAGCTCCTTAATTCAATGCTACATCTTGAAGTTACTTTAAGGTCAAGAGGGAAATTCAAAAATAATTAGCTTGCTATTCATGCAAGCCTCATCTCTATATAAAGTTTGTTTTCCTCAGAACAGAGAATCATGCTTTTTTCAGATTCCGCATCGCAACGAGCACCTTTGCACTTGGCTAGTCACTACTTCTGTCTTCGTGGTTCAGATATGTATTCTATTGATTACATCCATACTGGTACAGCAAAAAAGTATAGGCCAAATTAGCCTATACTTTCACATCGTCCCAAGTAATGATCTACTTTTGATTTGAAGGTTTACAGTATCCTCTTCTAGAATTTGTCTTAATGACATTTTTGTAATGGCACTATACCCCTCTTTTATTCCCCCAAACAAGAGCATGCAACTGTGGCAGTACTTTGACATCTCTTAATTCTTCATCCTTAATCACTCTATCAATCAGCACATGATATTTATCTAATAAATGTTTAATTAACCGTGAATTGTCAGTTGTCGAGAGATCATCATTACCGACTTGGAGATAAAAAGGAATCATTGGATATCGATGGTGAATTTGTTTAGCATACTCGTAATCCCCTTGATTAAAAACGACTATTTTGAGGGATACATGGTGATTACTGTTTCGATTTTTAAGTTTTTCGAAGATATCGGAGAGCACCGAATAGTCTGTGGTCATTCCAGAACTAGGTGGCTTTGGAGAAATTGTCAGTTCATCAATTTCATACATCCATTTTTGCCACCTACTTCCCTGTGTTTCCACACCGACCTTTATGTCATTTTCTTTTAAAATGGCAATGAGATTCTCTAAATTTTGGATGAGTGCAGGATTGCCGCCTGAAATCGTGACAAATGAAAAGCCGCTGCCTCCAAGACGTTTCAACTCAGACCATATCTCTTCCGCTGTCATTTGGACAATAAGATGCTTTCCACTGCCATCCCACGTAAACGATGAATCACACCAAGAACAGGAATAGTCACAGCCGGCAGTTCTCACAAACATTGTCTTTTGGCCAACTACCATTCCCTCACCTTGAATCGTCGGTCCAAAAACCTCGATAACAGGTATCTTACTCAACTTCCATCCACTCCCGTCTCGCTTCTGCATAGCTTGTCGGAGTTTCATATAGCCGGATAAACTCTACACGCGCACCGTTATTTCTTTGTTCATCAAGCAAGGCTTCAGCCAATTTTTCGTAAATCCAAACAACAATGTTCTCTGCCGTCGTATTCATGGGTGGAAGCGTTTCATTTAAATAACGGTGATCCAAATGAATCTCTATTTTTTCTTTCCATATTCCTTTTATATCCCCAAAATCAATCATCAAACCGCGTTCATCTGTGTATCCACTCAGTCCTAATACTACGCGATACGTATGACCATGCAGGTTTTTACATTTACCCTCATAATTATGTAAATGATGAGCAGCGTCGAAGGTAAATTCTTTGCTTACAAGAACACGCTTTGCATGATAGTTCAATTGATTTCTTTGAATATCTTCATCTATTTTTTGGAGCTTATCGACGATTCTAAAATCTGACATACCTTAAGACTCCTTCCTGTAACTCAAATACTCATCAAGCCCTTTTTTTCGCAGTTTACATGCCGGGCATTCACCACAGCCATCTGCTATTACACCGTTATAGCAAGTTAACGTTCTTTCCCGAACAAATTCAAGTGCCCCAAACTGATCAGCAAGCTCCCATGTCTGTGCCTTATTCAGCCACATCAACGGTGTATCAATTACAAAGGAATCATCCATCGATAAATTTAATGTTACATTCAAGGATTTAATAAAAACATCTCGGCAATCCGGATATCCGCTAAAATCCGTTTCACAAACGCCAGTTACAATATGCTTAGCTCCTACTTGGCTCGCTAAAACGCCCGCAAATGAAAGAAAGAGAAGATTTCGGCCAGGTACAAAAGTCGATGGAAGCTCACCATTTTCTCCGTTTTCCACCTTTATGTCTTGTCGTGTCAATGCATTCGGAGCAAGCTGATTCAGGAGTGACATATCAAGAATGTGATGCCTAACACCAAGCTCCCCAGCTATCATCTTCGCACATTCAATTTCAAGACGATGCCTTTGACCATAGTCAAAAGTTACTGCCTCAACCTCTTTAAAACGTTCTTTTGCCCAGAACAAACAAGTTGTACTGTCCTGACCTCCACTAAATACAACAATTGCTTTTTCCTGCTTCATCTATAAAAACTCCCTTATATCGAAAGAACAGCACTGTAAGAGAAAGTGCTGCTTTCTTCTTAGTTTTTTTTAGAGGGTAGCTAAATACCTCTTTCTTGATTGAACTATTCAATTCCTCATTTATCGATAATCAAATTTTTCTGGATTAAGATCGTGGTTCATTAAACGACATATGAATATTGTACTTTGGTTACCCAATAATGTTAAATCAGTTAGTCCTTCTTCATGGCTTCAGCCAAACATAAAAAACCTCCTTGTAAAATGTTTCCCAACACTTTTCAAGAGAGGCATTACCAATCGTTCTATTAAAACATAAGTAAAAACATAAAAAAAAGCCACGTCCGATATGGACATGGCATATTATCATGTTTCCATAGTTTTTTATAGAGGGTATCAGCTATGAACCTCTCCCGTTTTAGTCCGGGCATTCTTTTCTTCAATATAATACAAAAAATAGTACAAAACGTCAAATGGATTTTTTTTATAAAATCTTCCCATACATGCTTTTCTGGAAAAACCACTGTTTATACTGCCCTCATCCTGACGAATTACTTGCATTGCAAAGCGATATCCTGGAAACTACTTCTTCCGTCGAAAGAAAAACCGAACTATCCAATAAAACGCTCATGAAGTGTTTAGAAATAGTTCGGTTTTTCTATTTATTTTTGTTTTGATAATTTAGAGATTATTCGGCTTTACAAATGAACCTTTTAATTATGTCCCAGCCTCTTATTCATCACGATCAAGTGACTCTTTCACAAATGTAGGAAGTGCGAATGCACCAACGTGTAAATCTGTATTGTAATACTTCGTTTTTAGACCAAATTTGTCCCAAGCATCTACTTGAATATCTTTAATTGGATGTAATGCTTTTGAAGCAAATCCGAATAGCCAGTGTCCCGATGGATATGTCGGCATATGGAATTGATATACGCTTGCGATTGGGAAAATACCTTTAATCTTTTTATGTGCTTTGCGCATGTTTTCTGCATACTCCGCGAAGTATGGTGATTCGTGTTGGTTAATTAAAATTCCTTTTTCATTTAATACACGGTAACATTCTTTATAGAAAGCTGTAGTAAATAAACCTTCGCCGACAGAAATTGGATCAGTAGAATCTACTAATATTAAATCGAATGATTGATCAGCTGCGTTTTGAACGTAAGCTAAGCCATCATCGAAAATCATTTCCATACGTGGATCTTCTTCGACACCAGCAGCTGTAATTGGAAGGTATTTTTGACTCAAACGGAATACTAACTCATCGATTTCTACCATTACTACTTTTTCTACTGATTCGTAACGTAATACTTCACGAGCAGTACCACCATCACCACCACCGATAATTAATACTTTTTTTATATCTGGGTTGGTAGCGAATGCTGGGTGCGTAATCATATCGTGATAAACGAACTCATCTTTTTCATTGACCATCATCAAACCGTCTAAAGTAAAGAAAGTACCAAACTCTTCACTTTTATAAAAATCGATTTTTTGGAACGGAGATTGTTCACTATGAATTTCTTCGTTGTATCCGATTGAAAATTTACAGTTATTGCTCCATTGTTCTGTATACCATTTCATTAAATCACGTCCTCTAATACTTCTTGTTTCACTAGAATTGTATCAATTTCTTGTTCTGCAAATTGGCGAATTTTATCTGCCATTCCACGTGGTACTTCAAATGATTCTGTCTTTTTCGCTTGCAGTTTTTGTTCTAAATATTCTGCTGCTTTCCAGGGACTTACTGAGTCGCCACATGTGTAAACATCTACAGAAGCAAATCCGTATTCTGGCCAAGTATGAATCGTTAAATGTGATTCAGCAATAATTACTGCACCCGAAACACCATATGGGTTGAAATGATGGAAGCAAGATTCTACAATTGTTGCCCCAGAATAGTCAGCGGCTTCATTCATAAACTGCTCGATTAATGCATTTTGCTCAATAATTTCACTTGGACAACCATAAAATTCAATTAATACGTGTCTACCTAATGTTGATAATTCAATGCTCATTTATTTGTCTCCCTTACGACTGTTATATAATTTTCTTCTTTCGTTTCGAACAGAACATTCCCAAAATTAAGAAAATAGAAGTTATATAATTCTACTACTTCCTCTGAAATAACTTCACCGGGGATAATTAGTGGTATTCCCGGTGGATAAATCATTAATGAATCTGCACTAATTCGACCTACCGCATCATAAATTAAAATTGTTTCTGTTTCAGCATTACACGCCTGTTGTGGTGTCATTGCTAATCTATTAATTTGATTCGCTGTGACATAAGCTGACTGAATCGCATCTTTTTTTGCGTGATTAAGTTCTATATCTTTTAACGCATGTACTAATTTACCGATTGTTTCATTCGTATCAACATGACTAATGACTGCCATTATGACATATCCTTCGGCAAGTTCTAATTGAATGCCATACTGTTGTTTCAATATTGTGTAAACTTCGAAACCAGTTAAACCGAGATCGTTCACACGAATAACAAGTTTCGTCCAATCATAGGATTGATTGAAATTTTGTTGTACATATTCAGCTTTTAGCACTTCATAGCGTGAATTATTTTCAATTTCGTCAATTGCTGCATCAACAATTGACTTTAAATGGCTATAACGTTGCTGTCCATACACCGCTAATTCCCTTCGTGCTACATCTAAAGAACTCATCAATAAATAATTTGCACTCGTCGTTTGAAGCATATTTAATACTTTTTGCAAATGCTTCGAATCGATTCGTTTTTCTTGTAGTAATAGAAGTGAACTTTGTGTTAATGAACCCCCAGTTTTATGCATACTGACCGTTACTGCATCTGCACCAGCGCTAATCGCATCGTTAGCATCAGGTAAAAATGTTAAATGCGCTCCGTGTGCACTATCAACAATAACTGTTACATTTTGTTCATGTGCGAGCTTACAAATTTCTTGCAGTTGATTCATCGATCCAAAATATGTTGGATACGTTACAAGTAAAGCTTTCGCTTGTGGATTTTCTGCAAGTGCCGATTTTACATTTTCAACTGAAATTCCGTGTGCAATACCAAAATGTTGATCAACTTCAGGTTGAATAAATACTGGTTTTGCTCCGCTTAATATAATGCCATTCATAACTGATTTATGGCAGTTACGAGGTACGATCAATGTATCGCCCTGTTTACATGTCGCTAAAATCATCGCCAAAATACCTACAGTAGTTCCATTTACTAAAAAGTAAGCGTAGTCTACATTAAATGCTTGAGCAGCTAATTGTTGAGCTTCTTTAATAACCGATTCCGGGTGACTTAATAAATCAAGCTCCTTCATCGAGTTTACGTCCATTCTTAATGTCATTTCTCCAAGCGTCCATTTTAATGGGTTTTCATGTAGCCCCATTTTATGTCCAGGCACATCAAACGGCGTAACTTCTTGTTTAGTATAATTGACTAAAGCTTCAAATAATGGCATGCGGTCTTGAGTGGCTAAAAATTCCTCTGTAGCCACTCGATTTTGCACGCATTGCATTATTGTCCCATAGCAACTGTTAAGAGTTGCTCTAATTCTGAAACTTTGTCTGTATTTTCCCAAGTTACGTTTACATCATTACGTCCAAAGTGACCATAAGCTGCAACTTGTTGATATTGAGGTTTACGTAGATTTAACATGTTAATTATGCCAGTTGGCGTTAAGTCGAATAATTGACGAATCGCTAGTAGAATTTCTTCTTTCGCTACTTTTTCTGTACCAAATGTTTCTAAAGCGATACTAATTGGTTCACTTACACCAATTGCATATGATAATTGGATTTCACATTTATCTGCCAAGCCTGCTGCAACAATATTTTTTGCAACGTATCGCGCTGCGTAAGCCGCAGAACGGTCAACTTTTGTACAGTCTTTACCAGAGAATGCGCCACCACCATGACGAGCTGCGCCGCCATAAGTATCAACAATAATCTTACGTCCTGTTAAACCTGCATCTCCATGTGGTCCGCCTACTACGAAACGACCAGTAGGATTAATTAAAATGCGGAAGTCTTCATTCATACCAAATTGCTTCGCAACAGCTTTAATTACTTTTTCTGTAACGTAATCAATGAATGCTACTCGGTCAAAATCATCATCATGTTGTATTGACATTAAAACAGTATCAATTTTAGGTTGCATACTATCAGTATAATCAATTGTTACTTGTGATTTCATATCTGGTCGAGCCCATTTGAATTGACCATTTTTACGTAGCTCAGTTGCACGTTTTACAAGCATATGTGCCATTTCAATTGCTAAAGGCATATAGTTTTCAGTTTCATTAGTCGCAAAACCGAACATAATACCTTGGTCACCTGCACCAACTTCTTTTGTATCGCTTGATGAATTAACACCCATTGCGATATCAGGAGATTGCGTGTGTACTAAAACTTGTACATTACAGTTATGACCATCAATACCGAACTTATCATCTGTGTAACCAATGCCGATTAGGGTATTACGAGCAATTTTTTCGATATCTAGTTCTGCTTTTGTAGTGATCTCTCCACCAACGATTACTGTGTTTGTAGTTGTGAATACTTCACATGCCACACGTGATAGCGGATCTTGCGATAATGCTGCGTCTAGTACTGCATCTGAGATTTGGTCTGCAATTTTATCTGGATGTCCTTCCGATACAGACTCCGATGTGAATAATACTTTTTCTGACAATTTTATCTGCTCCTAACAAATTATAGATTTTTAGGGCATAAAAAAAAGCTCACCCAATTTTAAGGAAAGCTTCGAATACTATCAGCTGCTGTTCCTCTTATTGTTCACAAAAGTTAATTTTGTGCTCAGGTTCGGCCCACTGGATTCAATTCATTATGAACTAAATTGTTTGGCCACCGTATCTTCGACCCCTCGTCTCAACGGTTATTAATAAGAGCTATATTATTATGCTGAGACTCATATTAAGTCATAAACATTTGAGTGTCAATTTATTTTTTAATATTATTTTATGATTAATCAATATAAAAATTAATTCATTTACCCTAAATAGTAAGCGTAACAATTTGTAACGATTCAATATTTATCAGAAAAAGTGAATAAAAATACATATAAGTTTTTTTTATATTAATTATAGAATGAACACCTATTAAATTTGTTAATAGATGCGTCAAAATAACATATTGTAAGCATAAAAAATTTTAGATCATCAAGGAAGATATAGGAATTTTTTAGATCTTTTATTTATAAAAATCATTTAAATTTCTATAATTCAGATTATTATTTTCGGTCAGTTTTTAAAAGACCATGACGATTCTTTGATTTAAACCAGGTGTGTTGATTAACTAATTTTAACCATATTTAATAAACTGCTAGGTTGATTTCCATTACGGATACTTCTCAGATACCCTTCCTTATCTTTAAAACCACTATGGCCATCAAAGCTATGGAATGAGAAATTCATTTGTCTTAGCTAAGGCTTATTTAAAGCTTTTTCCCTCTTTCTATTAATTGTTTGATTCAAATAATTTATATTGCGTTCTACTAAGTTTTTTTCTGGCTGGCTTGTTTGATAATCCTATTTATAAATATTTGCACTTATTATTGACAGAAAATTCTGACTCGGTATATAATTTTTGGTATTACCACTGTATTTAATTTGTATTACCACATAGCAAAGGAGACGAGGATTTGAAAGAAAAGGAACGCTCCTCAGATAAAATTGAGAATGAATTAATTAGATCCATATTGGCTGATGTTTACTCTGTAGGAAGTACTTTACCGCCGGAAAGAGAGCTTGCAAAAGAATTTGGTGTTGGTCGTCCAACTATTCGGGAGGCACTTCAACGTTTAGGAAGGGGTGGATGGATAACAGGGAGAAAAGGAATGCCTGCGGTTGTTAATGATTATTGGCGCAATGGAAATCTAACGACACTTGTTAATATTGTTGAGAATCATCGTACCATAACAGATGAATTTATCATGTACTTATTAGAATTAAGAAGTTCTTTGGCTCCGACTTATATTCGTGATGCTATCACGTTTAATCAACCTAAAGTGGTTGCTCTCCTTGCCAATCTAGAGCAGCTTGAAGATAGTGCAGAAAGCTATGCAGCATTTGATTGGGATTTGCAAAAAAGGTGTGCTGGCCTTGCTGTCAATCCAATCTTTCTACTCATTTTAAATAGCTTCGATTCTATTTATATAGATATGGCAAAAAGATATTTTTCTGTAAAAGATCATCGAGGGTTGTCCTTCAACTATTACCAAGACTTATTAAAAGCTGCATTAAAGGGAGATGCAAGGGAAGCGGAAAGGTTGTCTACGACAACAATGGCGAAAAGCTTAGCTCTCTGGAAAGATAGAAAAAATCAATGAATACTGGAGGCGTGATAAATGAGATTGAAATATTTTAAAGAATATTTTTCCTACCCGGATATATTAATCATGACCTGTCTATTCCTTATTAGTTTTGGATTTATGATTCTACATTTAACCTCTATCGGAATTTTGGGTGCTTTTATTCTGGGAATGATTATGTATTCTTTAGCTGAGTATGTTACACACAGGTTTCTTTTTCATCTGAAACCACCAAAGAATGCATTTTTGTTAAAAATGCTTAAACGCTTACATTATGACCACCATTCAAATCCGAATGAATTACACTTATTATTTTTACCCTTATGGTATAGTGTGCCAAATATTGCAATTGCAGCAGCCATTTTTTATTTTCTTTCATCTAGCTTTGTAATTACAAACGCATTTATTGCAGGTATCATGCTCTTTTTATTGTTTTATGAGTGGAAGCATTATATCGCCCACCGTCCCCTTCGACCAATATCTCCATGGGGGCGATGGATGAAAAAAGTTCATTTATGGCATCATTTCAAAAATGAAAATTACTGGTATGGTGTTACGAACCCAGCCTATGATTTTCTCATGGGTACCTTTAAAAACCAAAAGGATGTTGACCAAAGTAAAACTGCTAAGAATCTAGAGAAACGCGGCGACTAGAAAATAGAATTACAAAAAATATGCCTTAAATTTTGCTCATTAGAAGAACTCTGTTTCGTGAATTATAAAAATGTCCTAGAATATAGAGACACATATTTATAGACTTCAAATAAATATAAAAAGCCACAACCCATTCATAAAGAGGTTTTGTAACCATAAAAATCCAATCATTGTTAGTCAATGATTGGATTTAAACTACACTTATTTATGATACGGTCCTCCGTGAGATGTCTAAAAGAGGTTAGTAAATTTCCATCTCTAATTATTTTATTTCTGTCTCCTTCAATTATAAAAGTCCGATCTAAGCGGTACTTCAATATGCATTTTTATTTATTGTTCAAGATGTTGAATATCTATTAAAACTACATTATAGAGTTCCATGAAGTTAAATCCATTCTTGTGGAAAACTATGGGATAGAATAAGGACTGTCACAAAAGTCACTTTTATGACAGCCCTTTTTATTTTTCTCATGCACAATAAATAAAAGTATTTGTTATTTAGAAACAACTTCTATGACTGTTGATTCAATTTTGTTTCCAGCCTTATCTTTAGCCACAACAGTTAGGCTAGCGCCAGCTTTTTGGGCTTTAATCTTCACACTGAATTTCCCTTTTGAATTTGCTTTTGCTTCCCCTAATAATGTTTCCCCGTTATAAACTTGTACAGTAGCATCTTTTTCAGTTGTACCTGTAACTGATTTAGATTTTGCTGTTACTATATCTACTTTAGGAGCATCAGGTGCAGTGAAATCTAGCATGTTTGTTAAAGAAGGCAAACCAGAGATATAACCAATACCACCTGTTTTATTAATACCAATTTGTTCGTCAATAGCTTTAAGTAATTCATCTTTATTAACAGCTGTAATTGACTTAACATCTACTTCATCACCTGGATGTTGGAAATTACTGAAAATATATGAGAATCCATTGCGATCATCAGCAGCAAATAATCCAGTTGCTTCCGCTCCTGCTGGAACAGATAAGACACGATCTAATTCTTTCGTATCAACATTATATGCCCAAACGTAGTTATTTGTGTGAGCTCCACTATCTTCGCCAATAAAGAGTGTTCTCATTGATTCAGAGTAACTTAAGTTATCTGGATTGGCTACTTTATCTACATTTGCAGTGTTTCCAAATGAATCAGCTTCTTTCAAATCTTCACCAACAACTAATCCAGACATTGATGGTGCTACATAAGAGCTATTAATAGCCTTTCCTTTGCTATCCTTTTGACCACCTTGCAAATCTAATTGATAAGTTACACCAGCTTTAATTTTTGGTAATTGAATATGGTCTGCTGGGTCTTTTCCTGTTGAATCTTTTTCCATAGCTTTACTTTGATCGGAAATTGCGATATATACTTTTTTATCCTTTTCGTTTAGTGCTAAACCTTCCATTTTGTTAAATTCTGTAGTTGCACCAAGAATGGCAGCGTAACGGCGAGTTTCTAGGAAGGCTGCTGCTTTTTCTTTGCCCGGTTTAAGTTTTAAATACTCAACTTTTCCTTCATTTGAGTATGTTTTAATAGCTGTAAAACCTTCTTTAGGCGCATCTGAAGTTTCAAAAATATCATTGAATGTAATGCCGCTATCAATAATAGATTTCACTTCTTTATCGGTTGCATGTCCTAAATTAATCCATTGTAAATCTCCTGAACCACCGTTTTCAGTACCAATTTGTTTAAATTTTGCTGCATATAATGTACCTGATGATAAGTCTTTTGCTTTGTCGGCCACATACATAAACATTCCTGTGTTACTGCCATCATCCCCGTAAAAAACAGTTTTGTTATCAGGCATGACTTTCGCTAACTCATGAGAGAAGCGTCCTGTACTATAATGCTTTACAACTGATGCTTTCCCGTTCTTTTCTACTGTAATTTCAGGAGTGTACCCATAGAAATAAGGATTAGCCTTTGCTTTATCTCCAAAATAGAATTGAGAGAATGTTTCAACTTGACTTCTTACTTTCGAAGTTGGATCTAAGAATAGTCGTGCATCTGGTTCGTACTCTTCAGAACCTAAATGTGTATTCCAAGGAGATAATGATCCGTTACATGGAATCCAAAGTCCATTTACTGCTGAAAAATCGATTTTTTCTACTTTTACAGGTTCCAATTTACCTGTTTTTTTGTCCTGTTCCAACTCAGTTAAAGACATAGATGCAGGAACTAAACCGTATGCTGATTTACCAGCAGCATCAATGGTTTGATATTCATAATGTGTAACCATATAAAGTTTTCCATCAATAGGCAGCATTAAGCTGTTTGAATCCGGAGCATCGGAAACAAAGTATTTTCCGTCTGTGCTGCTTGGATCCTTAATTGGCTTTCCTTTTAAATCAATTGGTGTACCTGCAGGGATTTTTTCCCCTTTAACAGTTGCTACTTTATCTTCCGATTTAAAGAGGTAGTTGTAAGACAATGGGAAATTTTTCACTTTTCCATTGCTATATTTCACATCAACTGTTGCGGTTGTATACGTTTTTACCATTTCCTCAATAGTAGATGGTGCTTTCATTCCATTAAATTTAACAGCTTCTATTGTTATATTTTCCTGAGCATTCACGGCTGTCGGTAATAATGCTGGAACTGTAATAGCTAGAGCAAGTGCTAAAGTAGCCCCTTTTTTCACAAGTTTGTTATTAATCATCTAATAATCCTCCTAGTAGATTCCTTTTGTTACAGTTCTATTAAACTATATGAATGTTAATTTACTGTTGATTTTATTTTTATTATTTATTAACATTTGATGTTACTAAGGACTCTTTTTGTAACATTCCATGAAAAGAATGTCTAGATAATGAATTAAAAGATAGATTGACGCTGATGATCGTTCAATTTTATATTACCGTTTACCAAAAACAGCACCATCCACACGTAATGGAATGGTGCTGTCTTTGTTTTTCAAAAGTTACTTTTCAGCGGGTGTACAAACATCTGCTGAAAACAGTTAAACATTTTTAAAAAAATCCATCTTCATTCAAAACGCCCCTGTCTTTCAGTAAGCACCCATTTTCGTACATAGCCCATTTTTTCTTGAATATTTTCGACTGTTTTTTCACTTTGAAATGCCTTTTGCATGACAGTGTAGCGCAAATCCGTAGCTCTCACATTTGTGCCGATATCCTTTGATATCGTTTGGAAAATTCGCTCAATTGTTTTCGTTGAGATAGCTTTAGATTGACTAGCCTCACTTACCCAAACCCATTCCCCCAGCTTTTCTTCATGTAATTCCTCTGTTGCCTCTTTATAGTGCTCCAGCATGCCCATTAAAATTGAAGAAAGCTTTATTTCTCTACGTCCATTTTGATTAGCAATGTAAACCATCGATATGCCAAAATCAAAATGAGACCATTTCATGCGTACAAGCTCTGCTGGCTTACATCCTGTTTCCATCAGTAGTTGGACAATGCAGCCATTACGTCTTGCAAGCCAAGCATGCTCCATTGTTTTCGCGTATTGGAAATAAGTTGGCCAGACGTTCGAAATTTGCATCAATTGCTTCTTAGTCAGTAATGTCAAAGCCTCTTTCTGTCTCTTTTTGGGCTGTAAAATGCCCTCAGAGTCAAAGGGCTCCACCCACTCTCTTAAAAAGACAAAGTCTACAAAGCCCCGTAATGTAGCAATTTTATGATTAAACGTGTTGACATTTGCGTAGGTCTCTTTCAAATAATTACTATATATAAATAACAATTCTTTTAAATGATGATCTACATACAAGTAGTTGTTCTCATGAGCAAACGCTAAAAATTGCTGTCCATCTATATTGTATTGCTTTTTCGTCGCAGCACTTTTCTTCAATGAGTTTAAAAGTAAATAATAGCTGTTCCATGCCTCCACTAGTGTGACCATCTTGTGACCTCCTTATTGACTGTGCGTGTTTTAATTTAAGTTTACTATATTTTTGGGGCGTTAGTTTATAATTCATTTATATAAATTGTATTGTCGGATAATCTGTTGTATTTATACACTATCGCGCTTCCCGTGTTCAAATGCTTCTTTCGAAACAAAGAAACAAATGATCCTTTAGCAGTGTCCCACATCTTTTGTTTTCTTACAATAGTAATTTTCCGTACTTTGTTGAAGTACAATTTCTTTAAAATGACCCTATTCTTGTATAACTAGGCTAATTTACATGAAAATTCGTATAATTTAGTGTTTATACCCGTTTGTGTTATATAATAAGAGTATCAACTATAACATGTAGGGGGCTTTGCAAGTATGCAAGTAAAAACAACTCGACTTGAAGCAGAAGACGCAAAAATTATTTATCAAGAAACAGCTGGGCTAGCAATTATTACAATCCATCGCCCACAGGCTAAAAACGCGCTAACAGCAAATATGTGGGATCAATTAGCTAAAATTGCCCTACAAGTATTAGATAACCCGAAAAATAAAGTATTGATTTTACGCGGCTCTGGTGAAAACTTTACTGCCGGCTCAGATATTAAAGAATTCAACGCCATTTCTCTTGAAAAAGCCGAAGAAGCATTTGTACATATGGAAAAAACAATTTCAACAATTGAGCGTTTACCAATTCCAACGATTGGCGTCATTAATGGTCCTGCAATGGGTGCTGGTTTAGAGCTTGCATTAGCTTGTGATATCCGTATCGGCTCTGAAAAAGCAAAGCTCGGTATCCCTGTAGGTAAATTAGGGATCACGTTAAATAACAAATTTGCACAGCGTTTAGTTCAATTAGTTGGCCCTTCTACAACAAAGGATTTAGTTTTTACGGGGCGTATGTTTAAAGCTGAAGAAGCCTTTAAGCTTGGCATGCTTAACTATTTAGTAGCTGAAAAAGACTTAAATAAATACATGATTCGCATGGGTAAGCTTGTTGCAGGCATGTCACCTGAATCTTTACTAGCTGTGAAGCAATCTGTTCAGGAATGTGTGGATAGTGTACCTTCATTATGGCAAGGTTCAACACCCTTTGTTGGAAATGATTTTGCAGAAGGTTGCCGTGCCTTTGTAGAAAAACGTCAACCGCAATTTACACGTCAATCAAAATAAAAAACAGGTACTCTGCTCGCCCTCTCGCGAATGGAGTACCTGTTTTTTAGGATTTTCGCTTTTGTACTACCGACTTGATTTGAAGATGAATCGCATCTAATTCATACCCAAACTGCTGATGAAATTCCGCCTGTATCGTTTTTTGCAATGCATACAATCGATCTGGTAAAGAATAAGTAATAGGTAACTTTAGCTGTAAAGTAATCGTAGCTTGCGCTAGATCGCCTAATACGAATTGGACGTGCTCGACTTTCTGAACAATATCTTGCTTTGCACAGCAATACGTTAGTAGCTGCACATAAACATGCTTACCAATTTCAATATACTCTTGTTGAAAATCAGGACGAACAATCGTCGTCTCCCCTATTTTTTCACGCTTTGTAGAGAAAATCTCCATCCCTTTTTGAACAAGTCGTTTAAAAAAGTTTTGCTCGACTTGTCGGTACGGTATTGGCATCACATGCTTCCCTTGCGTCTGACGAATAAAGCGAGCTTTTGCAATTTCTTTTTGAGAACGCACATCCTCAACATAGTAATATGTATCGATCGGACTAAGCTCAAGCTGACGAGCTATCGTTTTAGTCATTTTATCGGACGTGCCAATCAGCAATATCGACTGTACCTTATATGTATCAAGTGCTTTTTTTACTTCATCACAATGTGTATCATCTGTAAAAATGGCTCGACGAACGGCAGTTATCGTATTTTTCTCAAATTTCGCGGAAATTCCAGCTACTTTCACACCATTTACAATGAGAAGACCATCATCAATAAGAGCCTCTACCCCGATTTTATGGGCGAAAACTAGTGCGCTTGTACTTTTCCCTGTTCCACTTGGACCACTTAAAGAATAAACATCCATGACTGACAGCTCCTTTCCATTTTATGATAGCAGAAACGTCACATTTTTTCCGTCAAAATTACTATTTCCAGCATAATTGTAGCTGTCGCTTTGCTTTCGCTACAGATAAACAATGCGTCCGGAATCGGCTTTGTGTTAGGCCTGCACGAGGGCCGACACGAAGTCGGTCATTTCGGTGATGCCACAGGACGTGGCGTTCTTAGACTGAGTTCCTCTCTTTCGGCGGATTCTGGACCTCGCTGAAAGAAGTCAAGTCATTCCCGCTAGTCTACGCATACATCTTCTCCATTATAGAAATATATTCTTTTTTCTGAATAACTTTCCCTTTATATGATTTAGTATGATAAAATGTGAACTACTATTCTGTTATATAACTATAAGGAGTGTACTAGTTTGAAAATCGTACCATCTAAAAAAATGTCTTTATTTACACCAGCAATTTTCGGAGATTTAAAAAACCATGCGAAGCAACAGGAAGCGCAAGGCATGAAAATGATTGATTTAAGCTTAGGTAGTCCTGACCTTCCCCCTCATGCTAAAATTCGCGAGCATTTATCATATAGAGCGGGTTTAGCAGAATCCTACGGCTATACATTAACAGGCACGCAACGTTTTTATAAAGCCGTTAGTCGCTACTATAAACG
The DNA here is from genome assembly GCF_050280145.1 of Lysinibacillus sp. NPDC093688. Taxonomy (NCBI): domain Bacteria; kingdom Bacillati; phylum Bacillota; class Bacilli; order Caryophanales; family Bacillaceae; genus Lysinibacillus; species Lysinibacillus sp. NPDC093688. The sequence goes on along the minus strand of NZ_JBNNUX010000004.1, from coordinate 5,493 downwards.
TCGTAGTAATGTAGATTTAGATCCCGCTTCTGAAATCATTCAAACGATCGGCTCTCAAGAGGGCTTAGTGCATTTACCAATCGCCTTTTGTGATCCAGGAGATATCGTACTATCTACAAACCCAGCTTACGTGGCCTATGATGCAGGCATTCATCTAGCAGGCGCTACACCTTACTATATGCCTCAAACAGCTGACAACGATTATTTACCAGAATTAGATGCTGTTCCTGAAGAGATTGCGCAAAAAGCAAAACTACTAATTTTAAACTTACCAGGTAACCCTGTGCCTGCAATGCCTTCAATCGCCTATTTTGAAAAAGTCATTGCCTTTGCGAAAAAATACAACATCATCGTTCTACATGATGCAGCATACTCTGAGTTCTACTTTACTGGTGATGGCCCAATTAGCTTCTTAGCCACTCCTGGCGCAAAAGAAGTTGGGATGGAAATTAACTCATTATCGAAAAGCTTTAGCCTTGCTGGTACACGTATCGCTTATATCGCGGGTAACGCTGAGATGATTTCGATTTTAAAACAATTAAAATCAAATTTAGATTTCGGTATTTTCGAACCAATTCAAGATGCTGCGGTCGTAGCGCTTGATAACGCAGAAGAAATTACAGCAGACCTACGTGCAACATTCTCAGAGCGCCATAAAACATTAATGAACGGCTTACGTGCATTAGGATGGGATGCAGCTCCTTCTGAAGGTGGCATGTTCGTCTGGGCAAAATATCCGTACGATATTGATTGTACAGAGCTAGCTTTTAAACTTATTGAACAAGCTGGCATCGTGACAGTTCCTGGTACAGTATTTGGCTCGGCTGGACAAGGCTATTTACGTTTAGCCTTAGTACAACCGAAAGAAATGTTACAAGAAGCTGTTGATCGCTTAGCACAAGTGCAAGTAGCACCTCAAAAATAATCATATAAACATGAAAACCCTTCTAACTTTTATGGTTGGAAGGGCTTTTTCTATAGCTTACAACGTAATCTTCAAGAATCGGTCTATCAGGGGGACTAATATTTTCAGGTAAATCATCTAAAGGGAAAAATTTTAGCATTGTTGCCTCAGCTTGATCATGAATAAGTTGGCCATTATATTTTTTACATTCATAAGCTGTTGCAACGTAATAAACTTCATCGCCATGCGGATATTGATAATAAAATTCTTGTCCAGAATACGTATTGATTAATTTTAGTTTTTTAGCCTTGAGCCCTGTTTCCTCAAATAATTCTCGATGGGCAACTTGCTCTAATGTCTCACCTAGCTCCATTGAACCCCAACACCTATTATCTATACGAAGCTGTAATAAAACCTGTTGACGATTATTAATGACTAATACACAAGTACCGCACATAAATCAATTATGCCTCGGCATAATTGCGTCCGGAATCGTTTTTGTGCTTGCACAAAAAACTCCTCTCCGATTCCGTGAGATCCGCCGGAGGCTTTAACTTCTTTCAGCGGATGTTTAAACAACTGCTGAAAGAAGTTAACGGTTTAGTTCCAACTACTTTATGCAAATCTTTTATATATCCCATAAAGCCCTCCTTCATTTCAAAACACTCTTATTCGTTAAAACTGATGGGGATTTTCACTAACACATAGTCCCCAGTCCACATTTGTGTCGACACAATCGAGCTTTCGTCATGTCTTTCAAAGAATAGGCCATTCCCCTCCTTTTGTTTAAAAATCCAACCATTTTGATCAAGCATTTCTTTAATCATTTCATCAGCTGCGGATATATTTCGTTCCTTTATTACATACCATTCATAGCCATTTTCGTTCGACAATTTAACCATTCGTGTCTCGGAATCATTTATTTTTTCTATCACTGTTTTTTTACTTAAATTTTCTATTGGGAGTGGAGGAAGATAGAGTTTGTTGTTAAATACGAATGCTCCTACTAGGAAAATGATTAACCCGATTGTTACTAACATCTTTTTCATAATACACTCTCTCCTTTTAATATAATATATTACTAATTTTAATTTTTGATTTCCACATATTATATTCTATTACACTAATACCCAAAGGAGGTAATTTACTTAGTTAATCAGACGTCTAAGTTAGCAAACGAAATACTGAAGGGATGAGATTTTTTGAAGTATAATATTTTGGGGTGTCTAGTGGCTGTAATAATAGTCTTAAGTGGCTGTTCAACAATTCAAGAAAATGATATTTCGTTAGAGCTAGAACAAGATCAATCGTATGCACCCATGGTAAATTTAAATGGAACAATTTATGCCTCTTATGACTTATCAAAATATGAAAAATATTCAACGGGAGAAGTATTTGGTGAAATAAAAAGAAGGGTATCATCCTCTGATATCGAAAACGAGAATTTAACTTCCAATTATTACGATGAAGGTACAGTCATTTACAATGTCAAAGAGGATAACAAAATTTTTCTAATCGAAGAGTCACCAGGTATTTATTCCATTCTAGAAAAATTAGAGTAATGTTTATATCATAGAAGTCCTTATAATTAAAATCATAGCTTACGAAATAAGTACCCTATATGACAGACACTTAAAAAAGTCTCGCTTATAGGGTACTTTTATTCATAATGAGCCTAACAATTAGATGGAGCTTATATTACTATATCCCAAGCATTGGAAGATGCTTTCGAGTATGATACGTGAGTGCCAAAGCAATACACTGTTTTACTTCATTTACTGGTATTTCATCATTTACAGCAAATATAATCGCTCGGTTCCCTTCATAGTTGAATACATCTCTATAAACCTCTTTAAACGTATCAATTAGCTTCGTATTACAGTTAAAATACATAGCGTATTGATCTGGATTTGACTGTTTCCAACCTAGTCTAATTGTACTCCCTTTTTTTGTGATATAACTTGGTTCTCCCCATTTTAACGTTTCTTCCACATGATCTACACTTTCTGGCTCTTTTGCCGCATCCAAAATTAACTGGCGAAGAATCAATAGTTTCGACTGAATGTGTTTAGGGTAATGTTTGAATACTTCCTCCACCTTGGTATTTTCAATTGTACTCATATTCATCATTCCTTTTTTAAAAATAACAAACTAATCAATACTTAATTGTACGATTAATAAATTTCTAAAAGCAATTCAAATTGTCTAATACAACACGAAAGCTATTTTATCGAAATATAAATTTCTGCTTGTCCGTTCTCTGGGTTAATATCCTTGCTATAATATTCAAAATCCCCTGTAAATGCTCGGTTGTTCCCTTGCTGCTGTGACCATTGCCAAATATCAGCCCAAGTACGCTGAACCATCTCTATAATTGGTCCACGTTCTGTAACGAATACAGCATATTTTGCAGCAGGAACAGTAAATGCTTTTATCATATCTAGGTTTTGAAGTTGTAATTCTTCCTTTATACGTAAGCTGACCATTACTTCATAAAGTCCCGCATCTCCCTGTTCATAGTTGAAGTAACAGCTATAATGACCATCCTCTTGTATATGAGCTCCAAGCTCCTTACCAATATTTTGAGAATGGAACTTTTCGAACAACTTACCAATTTTTCCATCTTGACTTTGTTCGGCTTCATTTGTTGTAACGGTACTAATTCCAGCTAACGTGAAAGAGGGTAATACTTCAATTCGGCTAGGTTCAATTCGTTTCGTAGGTACGTTATCTTCAGACAATACGTGATTCTCGCCAGTCATACTTTTTTGTTCGTTTTGTTTCATCCTAAATCATTCTCCTTATTATAGAATAAAACCAGTATAAAACACTCAACCTGACAACTGATTGTCATGTTACTTTGTCATTTTTGTAAATGATCGCTATTTTTTCAGCACGACTAGCAATGATTTCCCGTAAATGATGAGGCTCAAGCACCTCTACATGATGTCCCAAGCTAAGAATGAAACTATAAAGCCATTCATTTTCTGGATACGCCTTTTTTACCAGCCAACTTCCATCTTCAACTGGCAAAAGTTCTTCAATACCAAACCATTCTTCCGCTAAATGCCGAGCTTCATCCTGGAATCGAAAGACAATTTCTGGTACATCGTTTGGCTTAAATTTACGCTTGCTTTCGACCTGCTTCTGAGAAGCTGGATTTCGACGAATGAAGTTTCTATCACGATCTAACTCGAGCCCTTTCATTCTTTTTAATTTAAAAAGGCGAAACTCTTTTTTCTCTAGACAATAAGCTTGTAAATACCATTGCCTCCCTTTGAGCATGAGCATATGTGGCTCTACTATTCTCTGTGATACTTCACCTTCTGCATTCGAATAGGTAAAGTACACTAATACACAGCTACCTATTGCTTCGTCTAATAGTTGTAATTTCGGACGGAGACGTTCAATACCTTCCCAAGGAGAGTAATCGATTAGTACGCGATTTGTCTTATGTTGAAATTCTTCTTCATGTGCTGGTAGTACGACGCTATTTATTTTTTCAACAAGTTGTTGGTGTTGCTCTTTGCCATATGAAGTGGAAATACTGCGAAGAGCGGTAACGATAGTAGCAAGCTCGTCATTTGTTAACAAATTTCGATCCAAACGGTAACCTTCTGCCAAACCAATGCCACCGTTTGTTCCTTGATAGGTGACGATCGGGATGCCGGCTGCATTAATTGAGTCAATATCTCGGTATATCGTCCGAGTAGAAACCTCAAACTGCTCCGCCAGGTCCTTAGCCTGCACCTTTCGACGGTTCAGTAAAAGAATAATAATAGATAAGAGCCTTTCCAGTTTCAAAATATGTAACCTCCATTTCGATGGTAAGTAATTCTTAGAGAATATTTGATTAGATGATGTTGATCGTTTAGTACAAGTGCAAGTTACAACACAAAAAAATCCTTATAAACAACATAAACCCTTCTAACTTTAATGGTTTGAAGGGTTCTGTTGCGTATATTAAATTTTCATAATGCAAAGTTAAATCCAAACATCATTTTCTGCTGTTAGCTCTGTTTTTTCTTGTCCAGTATTCACAACACCTTTAGGCTCTACAATCATTATTTTACACTCGGATGCAGTGAAAGGTTTATGCTCAACATTACGTGGAACAACAAACATTTCTCCTTCATTCAAGGAAACTTCTCCATCACGAAATTCTATGATTAAATTTCCTTCAATGACGATAAAGACTTCATCTGTGTCTTCATGTTTATGCCAAACAAAATCCCCTTGTACTTTGACTAGCTTAAATTGATAATCGTTCATTTCAGCAATGACTTTTGGAGACCAATGATCATGAAATTTAGTTAATTTCTCTTGTAAATTAATTGGTATGTAATTCATTCCGTGATTCCTCCATCCTTTTTGCGCCCAACTTAAAATATATCATAATGACCCGACCTAAGTGAAATATCCATATAAAAAAAGGTTCTAAGTCAAATATTGGGGTGGTGCAATCTTTTAGCACATTAACCCAGATGAACCCCGATTTCTTTATACTTTAAATTTAATAAGATTTTTGCTCGAAAGTGATCGAAACGTCGAAAGCCATATGCATTCCGTTTCATCACTTTTGTTTTATT